>JBKJLT010000051.1:0-2970 GCA_046596765.1 Ferruginibacter sp.
CAGCCCCACTTACCGCCATAACCACCATTCTGCCACTATTATTTACAGCGCCTGTATTCGTAACTTTAATACTCTGAACAAATTTTTGTTGGTCACCCGCACTTAAATGAATCAAATGATCATACATATTGGGGTTACCCCCGCCGAATACATCTGTTAAACAACTAACGCCACCGTTTATTCTGCCAATACTGGTAATGGCAGGGCTAGGGCCATTGAACCAGTCGATAACATCAAATGAGAAAGGGGAAGTACTACTACCATCGGTAAAATTTAAAACAACCGACATTGAGGAACTTCCTTCTGTACTAAAGGCCAAAAAAGAAAGATCAGTAAATTTTTTTGCTTGAGCCAGGCTCAAAGTACCATTCGAATTCAGCGTTGGGATAAACAACGCATTGTTTGCATCATAATTAGCGAACTGGTAATTGATGAAAGAATTGCCGCCACTGGTAAAGGATCCATTGGCAGGAAGTCCTAAATTGTATTCAGGAAAACATTGATACCCCTTTACATACAATACATTATCACCCCCATGAATGTTATTAATGTTACCATCTACTGCTTGCGTTGTAGAAGCAAAAGGAGAACCGGATCCATTAGCCACCACATCCTGGTTGAACCCTGTTACAGCAATTGGCTGATAAGTTTGGGCATAAACAGCAAGGGTTGAAACGATCATTAGAAAGAATGAAACAGAAATACATTTCCAACTTTTCATAAATGATCTATACTGTAGCAATGATTTCATAAACAGTTTTTTGACCTTGTATAGCATGATGTTGGTACTACAAAAATTGCAGTACTTATTATGTATGGTTGACTTAATCCACTTTTATTTTTTATAGATAGAAAAGAAATTCTGTTTTTAAGAATTGCTTTTCTATCTTTTAATTATTTCAAAACTTCTACACTACTATTTATTCAACTTTTATTTCCTGCACTTTACTTCACATTCATAATTCCATACACATATTTCTTCAAATAACCGGCACCCACACTCGTTGAAGGAATGTTTGGCGTAATGATATAAATACCCGGCTGACCTGTATATGCAGGTGTGACTGTATATTGGATATTATCTTTAATTATTGCTCCATTATCGCCGTTTCTTAATCCGGTTAAGGTTGAACTGAATGCAGCTTGCGAAGGCATTGGTGCACTTGCACTTAACTGTACATCATTCGCCCGAATGGTTAATGGATCTCCCACAACCGTTAAGAAACCGGGTAAATAATCAGGAATGTAATTGCTTGGCGCTATCATTGGTGCCGCACTCGGTACAATTTTATAAACACCCGGTGCTAAAGGATTGGCTGTTGCCGGATTACCCTGCGCATCTACCAAAGTATATGTTGGCGCATCGGAAACAACATTCGGTATGAAATCATTATAACCCAAACCAACCATGGTACTGAACATCATTGGCATGGTTCCACCATATAACATAGAAGTGTCTTTTGCTTTTATTTTCAAAGTGGCGGGGCTAATGTTTAATGTTCCAACGCCATAGGTAATTTCGAAATTATAAGAACTATAGGCACCCGGAACAATGTAATGAGAACCAACAGTTAAACCGGTAACCAAATTAATAGAACTGGCCACACGGTTAGAGGTAAATGGTTGTGTTGGATCTGTATCCTTTTCATTTAATATTACCACCTGGTTTTTATTACTTGCCGGATCTATATCTGCAGAATTTACCAATGGATAACCGTTCACCAATGGATAACCATTTACCAAAGGATAACCGTTTACCAATGGATAACCATTTACCAAAGGATAGCCGTTTACTAAGGGATAACCGTTTACAACACCTAATCCGTTCACCAATGGATAACCGTTCACTAATGGATAACCATTTACCAATGGGTAGCCATTTACCAATGGATAACCGTTAACCAATGGATAGCCATTTACAAACTTAAATCCATTCACTAATGCATATCCGTTTACTAATGGATAACCATTTACCAAAGCATAACCGTTCACCAATGGATAACCATTTACCAATGGATAACCATTCACTAATGGGTAACCGTTTACTAATGCATAACCATTTACCAGCGCATAACCATTTACTAAAGCATAGCCGTTTACCAAAGGATACCCATTCACCAATGGATAGCCATTTGTTTGGGCTGCTGCAGCCGTACTCTTGGCTTTGTAATCAATTAAGGCGGCAGGATCTACATCGATAATAAAATTATTTACCAATGGATAACCGTTCACCAATGCATAGCCATTTACCAAAGGATAACCATTTACTAATGGATAGCCGTTTACCAGAGGGTAGCCATTCACTAAGGGATAACCGTTTACTAAGGGGTAACCGTTTACTAATGGATAGCCATTTACCAAAGGATAACCATTCACTAAGGGATAGCCATTTACCAAAGAATAACCACTGGCCATGAACCCAAGATTGGTGAGATCCCTTTCAGACAGGGTTCTTCCGGAAACCAGCGTTTGATCATTGGTAACACCAATCACCGTATCGATAACACTGTTTTTATGTGATCGCTGTATAAAATCTCTAAGCCCGGCTCTATCAGCAGATGGAATTAATGATTCATTATAAGTATAGGTATAATCTATTCCTACAATCGGATCGCCATAAGTAATGTTTTTGTTATTAGGTGTAATTAATAATGGCAATCTCTTGATGGTGAACTTGCCCTTGTTTAGGGTGAAAATATAGTTTAGGTTACTATTCAGAATGGCTGCATCTGAATTGTTAAGGGGTATGATTTTTGGCACAATTGTATAGGAACCAATATTGCTTTTAGCCTCTGCATCTGTTGTAAGACTTATTGAACCGATATTCAAAGCCTGTAGTGTTAAACCGGATTCACTCAATGGCAAACCGTCTACTGAAATTTTATAAGTGAAACCGGGCAATTGTTCGCCATATTTTTTACCGGCACTATCCACATTGATCACTACTTTTCTTCTTGCTTGCGACAATAA
>JBKJLT010000323.1:0-3281 GCA_046596765.1 Ferruginibacter sp.
GAAAGATTAATTGAACGGATTGCCCCATCTTCTATCAACATAAACATTACTGCCCGATAAAGTTTTTATAAACGCAACCAGGGCCGATTGCTCTGCACCAGTAAGGTTTAGTTTTTGACCCTGCCCGTTTGGCCTCAGCTTAGGGTCAAGGTTTGTATTGCCGGGTGCAATATTTATTGTGTTGTAATGCCCTACTGCATTTTGTACCGTAGCGAGGTTTGCAGTATGCATTAAGGGGCCGTTCTCTATTCCTAAACCATTGGTAACCTCTCTTAAACTTGGGGCCCTCGTAACCGTTATATCAATACCTCCACCAGGTACTATTCTTCCAATAATTCCATTGTTGCCGCTATTTGGGGCTATATCAAATTCGGGTGCATTATGACAGCCATTACAACCTGCACCGCCGGCAATGCGGTTTCCGGCGGGATCAAAAACCGGGGGCGTTATGAAAAGCTGTTTGCCAAGGTTTTCCTGTGCAGTAAAATTGGGGAATGGTTGTCCGTCGTTTGCAACCACTGCCCGGCCTGCATCATATTTTGAATCGAATGATTGAATGCTTCTTACAAACTGTGCCAGGCATTCCTGCATACGGGCTTCGGTAACATTTATATCTCCATAAACAAATTTAAAAAGCTCGTTATAGTAATTTACAGATTGTAATTTGGTAAGTAAAGCAGCGAGGCCAGGCCTGCCACTTAATCCGCTAAAGCCCATTTCAGCATGATCCTGTATGGGTTTAGTAGTTTGTATTTCAAGTGTTGCAGCACGTTCATCCCAAAAGAATTTTGTTTCAGCGGCATAACGGCTGTTTATTAAACGCATGGAATGCCTTGCAGTTAATCCCCCTGCAACTCCCTTGCTGGCAATAGCTGTATCGCTGAATGCAAATTGCTGTTTGTGGCAACTGCCACAGGAGATGGAATTATCGATACTCAGATTCTTATCGTAAAATAAAACCCTTCCTAAAGTTGCTTTGGGATTAGTAATCGTATTGCCGCCAGTATTGTCTTTGCCCGGTACTAAATAGGCGGGTTTGCTTTGGTTTGCATAATTGGCCAGGTTAGTGGGATCAACGTTTGTTCCAAATGCTACTTTAATTGCTGCATACGGATCTACAACCACCGGTGTTACGGCAGTGGTATCATTTTTTGAACAGCTTACTGATACAATTACTAAAATAAAAATGACTGCGATGGAAATTTGCAATTTTGTCATACAGAAATTTGGTTGTTGGTTAAAGATTTTGTCTGGGCTGAGTCGAATGCGACTCAGACATTAATTCCCAGTAAAGGTTTAATTTATCTAAATATTTATTATTCTTGCGGCGGCGGCCTTCTGTCTTCTTCATCCCTTCTCCCGGGCGGCGGGCCTTGTGGCCTTTTAGACCCACCCATCCTGCGCATTACATCCTTAATAATATAGTCGAACTTTATTTGCTGCTCTTTATTACAGATTGCCCTTAACTTTTGAAAATGTTTAAAAGTAATTACATCACGCTGTTGTTCCAGATTTCCAATTTTTTTGCTGTATTCCTCAATGGTTGTCTCTGCCACATTTTCCTGCTGCAATAAATCAAAAAAACTGTCTTTAGCTTTGCGAATACTATCTCGCAAAGGCCTTACGCCAGCCTGGTGTTCATCACGCAAAAATTTGTACTCCTTTTGCTGACCAGAGTCAAGACTTAACTCATGTGTTATAAACTCAAATACCTGCCCATCTGGTTTTTGCTGAGGCCTATCTGATACGCTGTCATTTTTTTTATTCGTCCAAAGCAAGGCCAGTGTTACAATATTAGCTGTTAATAAAAGCAGCGTTACAACAGATAGCCAACGGTTATTGGTAGAATTACTCATACTGCAATAATTTATTCGTAAACAGATTCAGAACCATTCAGATTGTAAGCCTTTGCAAAAGATTCAATAGTTTGGGGCTTAGTTGTTTGTTCAGAAAAATGCTGTTCTGGTGCTTTTTTAATGCTAAGCAATGAAACAACATTCACTATGAGAAAAAATGAAAGCGAAGCAGTAATAAATGCAGGGCGAAGCATAAAAAATGTTTTTTTCTCTTCTGCCGGTTGCATTTTACCTTTTAAACGGGTGTAAAAATAATCGGGGGCAACAGCGGGCTGCATGCCCCCGAGACTTTCCATTATACTTTCAACTCTATCCGGTGAAAACTTATTTTGCATTTGTAAAATTTGCCTGTTAATAATTTAGATGCCGTTTTTTATAAAACCCTTCGCTGCTCCTGGAAATACATTCACATTGTGAATTTTGCTTGCCACGAATTACACGAATTTCCACTGATAATACAGCCCTGTTCGTTTAATTCGTGGCTGTATAAACTACAACGTAGTTTATAAATACTTTTTAAGACAATTTCTAAGGCGGAGAATTATTTAATTTTTTGCGCAAATTCTGTTTTGCACGTTGTAATAAGGAGTCAACAGCCGATTCTGTGGTGTTTAAAATGTTGGCAATTTCCCTGTAGGTCAAATCTTCTACTTTATTTAAAACAAAGGCTGTGCGCTGGTTTTCGGGCAATTGGTCAATCATTTTAAAAAGAATGGCTGCATCTTCTTTATTTTCCTGCAAAACGCCAGGATGGTTAAAATCTTCCGGTTCGTATATGGGCATATTGTTGTCGCCAAAAAGCGTAGCTAAAAAACCAAAACGTTTTTTTCTTTTTTTGCTCCGCAGATGATCGAGAGATTTGGTTACGGTGATGCGGTATATCCAGGTAGATAAAAGAGAGTCGCCTTTAAAATTTTGTATGGAACGAAATACCTGTATAAAAACTTCCTGGGCAATGTCTTCGGCTTCGGTATGCTGTTGCAGTAAACCAAGCGATGTGCTGAATACCTTATCCTGGAACCGGTCCACCAGTTCCTTAAATGCAGATTCCTCTCCATGGCGGAGGCCAAAAAGTAATTCCTGTTCTGTCAAAAGCTGGATGCAGTTTAAGTTTAGACGATAGAAAATAGCAATTCCTTCGGTTATTTAACAGCTTTGTTGAAATTTTTTATAAAACAGATTATTGATCCATTGAATTGTTCAGCCTCATTAAAGAGGAACTGGTGTTCGATAGGTATAACGTACACAGGAAAATCTTTAAGTTCCTGCTCGAATTTCTCAAGACGTACAGCATCTTTTTCTGTGGTTAAGATTACCTTTTTCTTCACTGCAATTTTTTCAAAATGCTGTTTAATATCTTTCAGATCGTTGCTGTGAAAGATATGATGATCAGCAAAGCGCAGCATATCATAACTGTCGGCATGT
>JBKJLT010000378.1:0-7750 GCA_046596765.1 Ferruginibacter sp.
GGCTCCGACTTTGACGGTATAAACCTTACTCCGGCACAACTGGATGATGTTACAACATATCCGTTAATTACAAAAGCATTGGTTGAAAAGGGCTATAGCAAAAAGGATATTACAAAAATACTGGGCGGTAACCTGTTGAGGGTTTTAAAAGCCAATGAATCAAAATAATAAATTTGTTTTATTAAATAACTAACAAAAAAACATGCATGGCAACCAAAAGATCCTTCCCCGGCCCTATTCCCATTTTAATGATTGTGATTATTCTGGCCGCTATCAGCACCTGGCTTTTACCTGCCGGCCAGTACAATAAATTATCAGTAACCGGTAAAACATTTACCATGGTTACAGACACCAGCGAAATAGCTTTGCCACTCAAACAACAAACTTTAGACAGCCTGGGCATCCGCATAAAAGTAGATAAATTTATCAAAGGAGAAATTCGAAAACCCGTATCGGTACCGGGCTCATTTACCAAACAAAACAGAAATCAACAGGGATTCATTAATATTTTACAGGCACCTATCAAAGGAATTATTGATAGTGTAGATATTATTTTATTTGTGCTCATCATCGGTGGGTTCATGTTTGTATTCAACGAAACCGGGGCCATGTTAAAAGGCATCACCTGGCTTGCCCATATCATGAAGGGCCGTGAACATTGGCTCATCGCCATTCTTACAACTGTATTTTCTTTCTTTGCCGCCTCCTATGGCATGGGCGAAGAAGCGCTTGTTTTTTACCCCATTCTTGTACCATTGTTCCTGGCCGCAGGTTACGATCTGCTGGTGCCGCTGGCAATTATTTTTGGTGGCACTTCCGTAGGCGCTCTCCCCGCTTTCTCCAATCCTTTCTCTGTCATCATTGCTTCAAATGCCGCAGGCATCAACTGGATGGACGGATTAACTGAACGCTTGATACTTTGGGTAATTGTTACGGCATTTTTGGTTTGGTATATTTTAAGGTATGCTGCCAAAATAAAAAAAGATCCAACTACCTCACTGGTTTATAAAATTGATGGTGAAGTAAAATCATTGTACCAGGTAAACATCAGCGATGAAAGCAGTACGCCCAAACTTGACTGGAAAACAAAATTGCTGCTGCTCATCTATATTGCAACGTTTTTAACCATGATAGGCGGTGTGGTATTTTTAGATTGGTGGACAACAGAAATGTCTGCATTATTCCTCGGTTCTTCCATACTGATTGCTGTGATAACAAGGCTGAATGAAAAAATATTTATCCGTGAATTTGTTAAGGGTGCAGAGAGTTTGCTTGCAGTTGCATTTATAATTGGCGTGGCCAGGGGTGTTACTATTATTTTAAATGAAGGGCATGTAAGTGATTCCATATTATATTACACCGCCAATATGGTACAGGGCATACAGCCGGCACTCTTCATCCTGATGCTGCTGGCGTTCTACCTTGTCTTTTCTATTTTTATACAATCAACATCAGGCATGGCAGTATTAACTATGCCCATAATTGGGGCGCTGGCTATTTTGGTAAATGTACCGGGCCGGGAAATTGTTAATTCATACCTGTATGGCATGTGCCTCATGTCCTTTCTGGCACCCACCGGGCTTATACTGCCATCGCTGGCCATGGTAAATATAAGTTTGAAGACCTGGTTTAAGTTTATTATGCCACTGCTCATCATGCTCACCATAATTTGTATGGTTGCATTGGTGATTGGTATTTATTTGTAAACAGATTGGGCAGGTGGCGGCTAAAAAACAATTGAGCAATTGCAGAAAAAAGGTTTATAAAAAACCGCCAACAGGTCTGTTAGCCGTTGCCGGGATTTTACGCAACCCTGACGACGGTTGCAAACCCCGTCAGCGGTTAAACTAACAATTAAGATTTCTAATTCCGTGTTACACCAGCCTGTTTCACTTTAATATCATCAATCGCTTTTGCCAGGTCTTCTATTTTCTTTTTAGCCTGATCATTTTCCATCTGCATCGAAATATTTTTAGCTCCTAAACCGCTGGCAACTTCTTTAGATTCTTTACGGGCTTTTTTTGTATTCTTTTTAATACTCTTGTTATTCTGGCTAATGTCTTTTTCCAGGCCCTTTATTTCCCTGGTCATGCGTGATGCTTCTGAATAATAATAATCGGTTAAAAACTCCACACTAAAATCGTTCAGTATTTTTTTCATGGCAGTAAATTCTGCCGGGTAATTATCGGGGCCAATAAAAAAATCGTACCCAAAGCTCATAAAATAACTCAATTCCGATCGGTCGCCCGGCGCATCAACCACGTTGGCATACATGTTCATTCTTTTATCTGAAACTGCTACCAGGCTTATGTCTGTGGCCGTAATTATTTCTTTATTGGTTAAAAAACTGATGCCTTTCACGTTTACACTGTAGGTCTTTTTAAAATAGTCGTCCCAGGCTTTTTTAACGGTTTTGGGCGATGCATCATACTTAACCTTAAAGCAGGGTCGGTTAACATTTTCAAAAGTTATGGTGGCAGTATCTATCTTGTAGGTTTGGGCTGTTAGCTGTAAGCAAAAAGCAATGGCCAGGCTAAGTATAAAAAAATGTTTTTTCATTGAAAGCGTTGTTTGGTTGTAAAAACAAAATTAAATGAAATTGGTTGCATGGCAATTATTGAGTTTTTACTGTACACAATTTACATTCCAGCCAAAAGTATTTTCTTTATCAGGCTTATTTGCCCAAGATGATAATGCGTATGTTCAATAATACCCTGTATGTTGCGGTAGTAAGTGCCATATTTTTCATCTTCAAATACCTGCGCAAATTTTTCATTTGGTATTTGCTCAACAAGATTGGCAAATTTTTCCGCTTCAGCAAAAGCCTTATCCTGTAAAGCCTTCCATGCTTCGTCATTTGCCAGGGGCAAAAGATCAAAACTAAACTTATCGCTTGCCTCAAGCTTTCCGCCTTCCAAAACTTTAAGCACGGCACTTACATAATAATGGGTGTGATAAACAAGCACGGCAATGCTGTTCAGATCAGCAATTTTTGTTACAGCCTGTTGCCAGGTAATTCCTTCCAAAGTTTGCTTAAGGTTTACCGAGGTCCAGTTGCCTCCAAAATGTACATCCCTGAAATGTTTTGCCATTTGTGCTGACAGCTCCATGTAATTATAATCTTTTACTAAAAAATGAAAATCCTTTAATCAAGGAATTATAAAGTTGCCAGCAGCATTGCTTTTTTGTATGAAAAAATTCATTTATTAAAGATGCACCGATTCAAATGACGGGTGCTGGCATGTGCAAATGTAACCAGAGTTATTTAAATTATATTTTTAGGAATATACTTTGTAAAGATTAAAAAATGAATTTTTTATTAATCAAGAAACTGCCTTCCATTTTGGTAGTCGGCTTTTCGCTTTCCATTTCTTCTAATAGCAATTAAAGAAGTAATTGTGTTTAAATTTTTGGAATAGGTTACTTTTGAATATATTTGACTTGTCTCTAATATCAAAATTCCTAAAAATGAAACTTGAAAAAATACTAGAAAATTTAAACTCTTTTGAGAAGAACTCATTTCTAAAAATTATTGATAGCATACTTGCTAATAATCCGAAAAATGCAAAGGAAGTAGAAAAGATATTGTCAGATAAGAGTAGGGACTTGAAAAATATGGACAATATAAATGTAGTAAAGGTTTTTAATCTACTGCATGAAGAATTTGCCGCATTTGTGAAAAGTGAATTTGTAAATTCAAATTCCCAACTGGATATTTTAACCGATTTAATATCGAGGGATGGGAAATGTATCCTAAAACAAGATTGGTTTGCCCGTCTTTATGAAAAAGAATTGTCTGAATTTGACAAAAAACTAAGGGAATTTCAAAATTCTATTGAAAGTGAAAAATCTGAAATTGATGAAATAAGGCGTCGAGATTATAGAATTTATCGTACGTGTGTAAGTAAAGCCTACATTAATGATGAGGATAATAATCAGGAGAAAAAGATCACAAAAGATGAACAATCGATTTTGATAATACTTTCTAACCAACTGGGCCTTTCCCAAGAAGAGGTTAAGCTTATAAACTATCTAATTATTCCAGTTAAAAAACTAGATGTTGATACCGTCATAAATGATTTAAAGACTATTGGTGTTATCTTTTTTTCAAAAAAGACAAACACTATTTATGTAGCTGATGAAATTGTTACAATTTTAAGAAAAACAAGAGGAAAAGAAATAGGAGATAAATTTTTCAGACGAGTACTTCGTTTATTTAGAGAACCTCAAATAAATGTAGTTTGTAAAAAGCACAATATAGATTGGAGGCTTCCTGTGGAGCAAAAAATTAAGAATATCATTAATGCAGGAATCTCCTTTAAGGATGTTCTAATAAATGATGTCCAAAAAGAAAAGTCAACCCTTACGGAAAAAAAGATGTTTATCAATAATTTCTGTGATAAGGAACTGAACATTTCTCCTCAACTTAAAGGAACAACTATTGAAGAGAAAATAAATAACCTTATAAGATATTTTGATGAAATCGAGCAGGATGAAAAAGTGGGGATTTCAATTGATGGATATGAAAAACTTTTGAGTGAATTAGGAGAAGTGCTTCCGTATTTAAATAACGTCATAAGAGCTGAATTGGAATTTCAGGATGAAAAAGTCCTAAGTAGTCAATATTTGCTTTCCTATAACATAAAGCCTAGAGATGTGCTTGAAATGATTTCATTAACCGACATTAATTTATTTGTTAAGACCAAAGAAATAAAGACTAGAGGAGACATAATTTTAAATATTCTTGATGCCTACAAAGATTCTGCGAATCTTTATTTGGAGAATTATGAGCATATCGGCTTTCGCAACTTAGCAGCACTAAAAGAAAATGGAATTTCAATTAAAGAAATTGACCTTGGTTTAAAATTTGAAGAATTAACAAAAACCATATTCACGCTGCTTGGATTAAATGTAGATGAGGAAATTAGAAAAAAACTCAACACGGATAAGGACAAAATTGATATAGTTATTAACCTGGGTAATAATGACTTGATTTTAGTGGAGTGTAAGACCTCAAAGGATAGTAGTTATAATAAATTCAGTTCCGTAGCAAGGCAATTAAAAGCATATTCAAATTTGGCGCAACATAATAATTTTAAAGTAATTAAATCTCTGCTTATTGCTCCTGATTTTTCCACCGATTTTATTAAAGATTGCGGATTAGACTATGAATTGAATTTATCTCTTATAACAGCATCCACGTTTAATAAGATTTTGACAGGGTTTAAAAATTCAAAGCATAAGCAATTCCCTCATAATTTACTTATGAGAGATGTATTGATACAAGAAGAAAGGATTTTAACTGCAATGGTGAAGTAATGCTTTCCATGTTAGATTATGCCGTTCCGCTGGGGTCATAGCAAGCCTAATGTGTGGCGGCATTCCGTTCAAATTTTAGTATAAACTTTTCACAGTACTCAAATAATTAAAATGAAAAAAATAATTAAAATTTCCTTACTTGCTTCGCTTCTTTTAAACGTACTAATTAGCTCTGCTCAGGTTATGACAGCAGAAGTGCGAAGTAAAATGCTGGCTCGTGCTGCTGAACTTGAATTAAAGACAACGTACAAAGCACCACCAGGCGATGCGCTTTCGCACCATACTGCGGGCTATGCAAAAATTATGTGTTCTGCTATTTTCATCACAGGGTTAACACCCGAATTTGCCGCAGAGAACGTGGGATATTTTACTGCACCATACTCAGAAAGAGCAAAGGTTGGGAAACCAATGATAGATTATATAAAAAAATCTGTCTCCATCATGCTTCCCAATGGAATTACCCGAACTGCAATTTATACCGGCGATCAGGGTTGTGTTAGTTTGCCCGAAGGAAAAAATTCGCTGTACTTTAACCCTGTAAAAATTTCCCGTAAACTGCCAGGTGCTGCTACCACACCATGGCCAATGGGAGATATATTGTCAGATACAGAAATGCCTTCTAACATTAACATGAACAAAATAAAGCAGGCAATAGATTCTGCATTTACCCCGGCCCAAGCGCTAACAGCAGCTTTTGTAGTAACATACAAAGGCAGAATTATTGCCGAACAGTACGCTAATGGAATAAATAAAAATACAGCTTTGGAAAGTTGGTCTATGGGTAAAAGCCTTTCGGCCACTTTAATGGGCATACTTATCCGTAAGGGAGTATATACATTGGAGCAACCTGCACCAATTCCTCAATGGCAAGGCAAAGGTGACGCACGGGCCAAAATAAGAATCATGGACATCATGCACATGTCAAGCGGTTTGTATTGCAGAGCACCACAAGATCCAGACTACGACTCTTCAAAAGGATACCCTGATCATTTATATCTGTATACAGGTGGAATAAATTCATTTGAGTATGCTGCTAATCTACCTCAACAATGGCTACCCAATAGTGTTGGCCGTTACCGCAATTGTGATCCCGTACTCACAAATTATCTAAATCGCTTAGGAATAGAAGGCAAGGGTGAAAATTATCACACTTTCCCTCAAAAGGAGTTGTTTGATAAAATTGGCATCGGTACTATGGTAATGGAGACTGACCCTTATGGTAATTTTTTAACCCAAGGCTACGAGTTTGCCTCAGCCCGTGATTGGGCAAGATTAGGAAATCTTTATTTACAAGACGGAATTTGGAATGGCGAACGAATTTTGCCTGCAGGTTTTACAAAATTTGTAAGTACCCTTGCGGAGCCCTGGGTAGCAGATGGACGACCTATTTATGGTGGTTTATTTTGGATAAACGGAGATGGCAGGTTACCAATTCCTAAAGATGCCTATATGATGCTGGGTGCAGGTGGACAATCTGTAACAATTATTCCTTCGCATGATTTAGTAATTGTTCGCCTGGGCCATTACAAAGGACAACGTGAGGGCGGCAAGGCATTAAACAATGCATATGCTTTATTAATGGAAGCGGTACCCAAAAAAAAGGAATGATTTGTTTGCTAAAAGTCAGAAAAGCCAGCTGGAAGAGGCTTGCCATAATGGAGCCGGCACGATCGTGCAGACACGGTATATAGATAAAAAAAGACCCAATATTATTGAGTCTTGTAAAAAGTGCCCAGAACAGGATTCGAACCTGCACATCCTTGCGAACGCTGCCACCTGAAGGCAGTGCGTCTACCAATTTCGCCATCTGGGCAAAGAGGTTTGTAGTTTGTGGTTTGTGGTTAATAGTTCTTTTAACTTTTAACGGACTGCAAATATAACAGAACTCATTAAATTTTATGAACTCAACTTTAAACTTTTTAAACCTTCCCTCACACCGAAACATTAAAATCCCTCAGCGCATCGTTTAAACTTGTTTTAAGATCGGTACTGGGTTTGCGCTGGCCAATAATTAATGCACAGCCTACACCAAACTCACCCGCAGGGAATTTTTTGGTATAACTACCCGGTATCACTACACTGCGGGGCGGCACAATGCCCTTCATCTCTATTGGGGTATCACCACTAACATCAATTATTTTGGTTGATTGCGTTAGTACAACATTTGCACCCAGCACGGCCTCCTTCTCTACCCTTACCCCTTCTACCACAATGCAGCGGCTGCCAATAAAACATCCGTCTTCAATAATTACAGGGCTTGCCTGCAGCGGCTCCAGCACGCCACCAATACCCACGCCACCACTCAGGTGTACGCCCTTGCCTATCTGTGCACAACTACCCACAGTTGCCCAGGTATCTACCATGCTGCCTTCATCCACATAAGCACCAATATTAACGTAGCTTGGCATCAGTACCACGTTTCTTCCTAAAA
>JBKJLT010000066.1:0-2797 GCA_046596765.1 Ferruginibacter sp.
CCGCAATATTGGTGGCACAGAAGAAGAGATATGGAATAGCAAAAAAGAGATCCTTGATTACACATTTGGAATCCTGGATCAAATGGTTGGCCTGGTGGAATTAAGAAATAAAAAAACAGACATCATTGCTTATGACCCTTATATCATGGTACACGAGCTGATTGATATGTATGTGAAGGTAGAGTCTGAGTGGAGCTTTTATGGAAAATTCCGTCTTTCGTCTTTAATACAAAAACTTGGCACAGCATGGAAGGTATTGCATCAGCATGGCTCCTACCCCGATTCTAAAACAACTGAAGGAGAAGCATGGTCTTTTGACGCGATGAAGTCAGAGAACATCAAACTTCGGGAAGCAGTAAAACAGCGAACCATTGAACTGGAACAAAAAAACCAGGAGTTGAAAATAGAAACTGCATTGGAAAAAGTTCGTGCAACTGCTTTGGCAATGAAAGAACTCCCTGATATGGTTGATGTTTGTCACATTATTTCTGATCAATTACAATTACTTAGTGTAAAAGAAATCCGTAATGTACAAACCGCCATCTTCTATAAAGACAAAGGAACTTATTTCAACTATGAATATTATACAAAGCACAACAAAGAATTAATTACAGAGGTAGATTACAAAAATCACGAAGTGCAAACACAATTTGCACAGCAAATGCTTACCGGTGCCGAAGAACTGTTTACCATATCCATAAAAGACAAGGAATTAAAAGATTGGTATGCTTATCAAAAAACAACCAATCAATTTGCGGATACATATTTAGAAAATGCTGAAATACTTTGTTACTACTGGTACTCGCTGGGGCCAGTTGCATTGGGCATCTCAACTTATGTTCCACTAACTGAAGAAGAGATCAATTTATTCAAACGCTTCCGCAATGTATTTGAATTAGCATACCGAAGGTTTCTTGATATTGAACAGGCAATTGCACAAGCCAAAGAAGCAAGATTAGAAACGGCATTGGAAAGAGTAAGGGCAGTTGCCATGGCCATGCGTAAGCCCGATGAACTGCCGGGTATTTGCGAAACCTTGTATAACGAATTGCAAAGCCTTGGATTTACGGATATGAGAAACGCAATGATAAATATTTACAATGATGAGCAGGAAACTTTTGTAAATTATGATTATTCGGATGCAATCGGTAAAAGCATTAATCATCTGCACTACAATATTCACCCGTTAATTGAAAACCAGGTAAAACAGATCAGGAGTGCTGATGATGCTTTTTCGGAAATTATTTTTTCAGGCAAAGACCTGGAAGACATGAAAACTTTCCGGATTAAGATCGGGGAGAAAGACGATCCAAGAATAAATAATTCAGCTGCTATCTACTATTATTTTTATTCCATTGGTATCGGCTCCATTGGCATCTCTTCTTTTAATGCACTTACCGAAGAGAGACTTGCAGTGCTGAAACGTTTCAGAAATGTATTCAGCCTTTCTTACCAGCGCTACATTGACATTTCATTGGCCGAAGCACAGGCAAGAGAAGCACAGATAGAAGCAGCAGTTGAAAGGGTTCGTGCCCAATCAATGGCTATGTACAAAACCAGTGATTTATACAAGGTTAATGAGGAAATACTTGGGCAATTAAACAAGTTAAAAGTAGATGGATTAACAGGTGTGAGCATTTATCTTGTTGATGAAAATGATGTAGTTAAAGTCTGGGATCTTTCAAGCCCTGGTAACATAAGCAACCCCAATAGTTATTCATTAGAATATGATGCTAAAAAGTATTCTATCCTGGGCGGATGGGTTGAAATATGGAAAACATCAAACCAGGATTACTTTGTCCTGGACTTCTCAAAGGATGTTTTAATATTGGGAGTCGAAGAATTAAAAGAAGTACATCCTGAGATGGCCGTTCATCTTAAAAATGCGATTGAATCGGGACAATTAGAGCATCAATGGAATCCTGCCGGAAGGCTATCAGATGGAATTTTATCTATCGACCTAATAGTACCCCCCACAGAAGATACAAAAAGCATTGTTACAAAAATGGCCGGGGCTTTTAACCTCGCTTATCAACGTTTTCTCGATCTGCAAAAAGCAGAAGCACAAGCCAAAGAAGCGCAAATAGAAACTGCCCTGGAAAGAGTGCGCAGCCGCTCTATGGCCATGCAAAAAAGTGAAGAACTCAAAGAAGTCATCCAGGTGGTTTATGAGCAATTCATTTATTTAAATGTGAATACTGAGCATACAGGTTTTGTAATGGATTTTAGACAAAGGGATGATCGTCTTATTTGGATAGCCAGCAAATATGGCGTTCCATCTCAGTTAAGCATACCTTATTTTGACAGTGAGTATTACAATAGTTTTAATGAAGCAAAGGAGAAAGGATGGGATTTCTTTGCTACTAACTTAAATTTCGAAGACAAGAATAGTTTTTACCGGGAACTTTTTAAGTATATCCCCGACCTGCCAGAGGAAACAAAAACATTTTATTTTAACTGCCCTGGTCTTGCCATATCAACTGTATTATTAGAGAATGTTGGCTTATACATCGAAAATTTTGAAGGCATTCCTTATTCAGATGAAGACAACGCTATGCTCATGCGTTTTGGAAAAGTGTTTCAGCAAACCTATACCCGTTTTCTCGATCTGCAAAAGGCAGAAGCACAGGCGAGAGAAGCAAAGATTGAAGCGGCATTGGAAAAAGTTCGTTCAAGAACGATGGCTATGCAGCATAGTGATGAACTTCCATTAGCAGCAAATTTATTATTCCTCGAAGTGCAGGCATTGGGTATTCCATCATGGAGTGCCGGGTACAATATTCTGGCGGAGGATAAA
>JBKJLT010000506.1:0-9195 GCA_046596765.1 Ferruginibacter sp.
GGCTCCGCTGGTATTGCTGTTCGTTAAATTTGTATAAGTTCCTGCAACAACGGTTTGTCCCCCGGTTGTTTTATTATATTCCACTGTTCCTCCCCATGTTCTGCCTGCAGGAATTGGTGTAGCCGAAGTGCTTTGTGATTTAATTGTTCCGCTGTTGCTGATGGTAGCCAGCGTTCCACCAAGCGTATACGTGGTCATATCCAGTACAACGCCCGAATTGATGGTCAATGTTCCGTCAATCACCAAAGATCCTGCGGCTGTTTTGGTTGCTGAGCCTGAAGCCGTACAATTATAATAACTGATCGCCGGAATGGTTTGTGCAGCACCGGTGAAATCAATGGTGGTACTGTTGGTAGTTGCATCCGCCGCCGCAGTACCACTTATTGTCATTGTTCCTGCAATGCCCGTTGTTCCTGAAGAAAAAGTTTTTGTTCCCGCATTAGAAAGAATAAGGCCCGTGTAATTTGTTGCAGGTATGGTTTGAGCACCGCTGCCATTCATTTCAAGCGTACCTGCACTGGCAGTAAATGTTCCGCTGTTTGTGATGGAACCTGCTATTTGCAGGATGGCACCCGTTACCGTTAATGATGCGCCGATTTGAATGGTAAGATTATTGATTGTCGAGGTTCCTGAACTGATTACAGGATAATTGCTAAGACTTCCCGGAATGATCACATTCACACTTCCCGAAGGCACTCCACCGCATGACCAGTTACCTGCTGTATTCCAGTTGGTACTTGTGGCACCCGACCATACACCACCTGTGTTAACGGTTACCGATGTAGTGGTAGTGTATTGCGAACAACCGCCTGCCGCCGCTACTGTATAAGTTATGGTGTAAGTTCCGCCTGTACTTGTTGATGGCGTAATAAGACCTGTTGATGCATTGATACTAAGCCCGGCAGTTGAACTGTAAGTTCCACCTGTAGTTCCTGTTTGTGTAACAGCTCCTGTTGCACCGCTTGTACAAAATGGCGTACCTGCATAACTGATCGTTGCTGAAGGTGCAGCAGTAATTGTTACGGATGTTGTAGTTGAATAAGCCGCACATCCTCCCGAAGCTGCAATGGTATAAGTAACCGTATAAGCTCCCGCAGTACTTGTTGAGGGTGTGATAAGACCTGTTGTTGGATTAATACTCAGTCCTGCTGTTGAACTGTAAGTACCACCCGACGTACCGGTACGTGTTACGCTTCCGGTACCGGAATTAGTACAAAATGGTGTACCTGTATAACTGATCGTTGCTGAGGGAGCCGCAGTAATAACCAATGTAGTGCTTGCTGCTGTTGTACATCCGCCCGTACCGGTGTTTGTGTTTGTAACAGTATAAGTGCCGGCAGTACTTGATGCAAGCGTAACGGCACCTGTTGCTGCGTTCAGTGTTAAACCGGCAGGAGTAGCAGTGAATGTACCGGCTATTGCTCCACTTGATAATATTATCGTTGCAGTTCCTGCATTGGAACAATAAGGTGTTGACGGATAGCTGAAGGTAGAACTTACATCGCAGGATTGGCCTACAATAAAATCACCAACAGTAGTTATCGCATTTGCCTGTATGTTTGATGTAGTGGGTGTTCCTGTAACTGTTGGCAAACTCCAGGCACTGGCTGTATATTTACCAACTTTTAATAAGGCAGTATTTAATCCTGCATAATTCTGTGCTGTATTCCAGGTAAGACTTATTGTATAAGAAGTAAAGGAAATCCCTCCAGTATTTGTAACCGTCCAGTAGCGTGGAATATTTTTATCTGCGGTAATGGTAGATCCCGCTAAATTCGGATGAGACCCGTCAGTACTTTTAACTGTTATAGCACCGCCGCCGCCGGTAACACTGGCGAATGTGAGCGTAACAGGAGAATAATGAAGCCCGCAGCCTATATAAAAGGTACCCGCTACATTTGTGCCATTGGCAAAATTCAGTTGCATATTCCCGTTAATCCAGCCGGTACCCTGCGCCGCCCCGGTAACCGTTCCCGAACTGCTGATTACCGAATAACTGTTTGTGTTGATAAGGCCCAGTGTAAATGTAAGTGTGCCGGCAACTGTTATGTTGCCGCCCAGCACTGCATTATTAGTTCCCTTATTTACGGTAAGGTTATTAAATGCACCTGTAGAAGTAACTGTTTGTTCAGCGGTACCGTTGAGGTTTATGGTAGTTCCCGTATTGGTAAATGCCCCGCTGCTCATGATCCAGTTACCGCCTATATTATGCGTAAATGCGCCGCCGATAAAGGTTCCGTTTGTTAAAGTGAAATTTTTCAGCATGGTTAGTGCGGCTGCCGCTGTTTTGTTACCTGCTGTTGAAATTACGAGGTGGCCATAAGTGGCTGCGCCTGATATGGATTGTGCAGCGCCATTGTACTCCACTGTACTTGTACTATCAAATGTATAAGTAAGGAATGTTGGCAAAGTATTGGTGCCGGCAATCTTGAATGTGGCACCGTTTGCAATGGCAAAACTTCCATCGTTTGTAGCTACCTGCGATATGGTGTATGTGGATGCATCCAGTACACCTGAGGTTACATTCAGCGCACTTACAGCGAGCAGATTACGTGCAAGCGTGGTAGTAGCTCCTCCTGTTTTTAAAATAGTAAGCCCGTCAAGATTGTATGTTGTGGCCGTACCGCCAATGATTGAGGCAGCGCTTCCGGTCATGTTCAATACTGCAGCTGTTCCATTATAAGATCCGTTGTTGGTAAAATTACGGGATACATTATAATCGCTTACTGCGGTAATAACTCCTGTGCCGGAGATAGTGAAATCATAAAAAGTAGTTCCACTGCTGCCTGAAAGTGTTCCTGTGGCCGAGGTCATGGTAAAAGAAGATGTTCCTGGATTTAAGGTGCCGGCACTTTGTATATCACCTCCAACAGAATAGCTGTAAGTTCCCGCATTAAAAATACCTGTAGCGCTTATCGAAAAGCTTCCGCCCATTGTCCAGTTGGCCGATGGGGTAACCCCTGATATATTGGATATGGTTACATTGGTGAGTGTTGTTGGTGTACCGGTAACCGACATGGCGCCAGCACCGCCGAACTCAACCGTGCCGGTACTTGTAAATGCCGTACCTGCAAGCTTTATAGTTTGAGAAGCAGATGGAATAAAAAGTAAGGACCCGCTGCTGCTTACGGTGCCATTATTGGTAAATGAACCATTGATAGTATGTATTTTATTACCGCCGTTGAAAGTTGCGCCCACCGCTACATTCAATGCGGTACTAACCGTCCAGCCAATATTAGTTGTTACACCGGCAGTATTGTTAATATTCACCGTAGCATATACAGGACCTGAAGTGCTGATTAATGTTGGTGAAATAGTACCGTTAAAATTGATGATGTTCAGGTTTATCGTAGCGTTGGAGTTTTGGAATGTTTGCGCCCCCGTGCCACTTAACGTAGTTGTACCCGTACTGGTAAATGTGCCGTTATTGGTAAGATCTCCATTAAGGGTAAATGTACCTGCACCACCTGTATAATTTCCGCCTGTTGGAATATAAAATAAATTGTTCGTGGTAATATTAGAACCTCCAACCGTATAAGTTCCCGAAACGGTTAGCTTATAGAATGTGGTATTTCCAGTAATCGTTTTAGTTGTTCCTGAAAGGGTTACGATACTGGTAGAAGGCGTAAATGTTCCGCTATTGGTCCAGTTACCGCTTAGGCTTAAGGTATATGCACCGGCAGCAAATGTGGCACCGCTGTTTATAGTAAGATCGCCGGATACCGTTGTTGAGGCTGCCAATGTTTTTGCATTGGTAGTTCCGTTGGTAAAAGTTAAATGGCCATAAGTAATACCAGCAACCGACTGTGCAATGGTTCCATTATATACCACCGTACTGGTTGATCCCAATGTATAGGTAGAATAATTGGATGGAAAGTTAGCTGCTCCGGCAAGATATAATGTAGTACCGTTCGACATGCTGAAGCTTCCGCCCAATGTAGTGCGGTTGGCAGTAAAAGTAGCCAGGTCAAGGCTTCCGCTAAGCAGGGAGATATTGCCACTGATGGTTAAATTCCCCAAAATAGCTGTACCTGCTGATTTATTTACTGTAAGATTATTAAATGCAGTGGCAGATACATTTTGTGTGCCTGCTCCATTTAATGTTATTGTACCGGTAGAAGGAGTAAAAGTGCCCGAGTTGCTCCAGTTACCGCCAACATTATGATTGAAGTTTCCACTCCCCATTATTGCTCCCGAAGCAATGCTCACATTTCCCGTAATGGTTGAGGCGGCATTGATATCCAGTTCACCCGCAGTTACCGTAAGATCGCCACTTACATTAGCAGCGCTGCTAATGGTTGCAATACCCGTTTTATTAATAACCAGGTTATTATAATTAACAGCACCTACTGCCTGCGAAACTGGTCCGTTAAAGGTTACTGTACTTGTACTCCTGGTAAATGTACCGCTGGTATAATTAAAATTGTTGCCGATATTTAAAGCGCCTGCTCCACTAAATGTAATATTTGCACCGCCTGATTCGGTAAGCGCTCCTGTAACAGTTACCGTACCCGTGCCGATATTCAAATTGATCACGTGCGATGAAGTTCCGTCACTTAATACCACATCACCATTAACTGTAACTGTTTGTGCATTCACATTAAGAGTGTGTGAAGCATTGGCGCTCCAGGTACCGCTTATATTACCCTGCGTAGTTAATGATCCGCCGGTAGTTAAGGTTAATGTGGAAGCCTGTGCACTACCAAATTTAATACTCTTGGCAGTAGCCGCTGTACTGATAGTGGGTGCATTGGTATATGTGATGATACCTATTTGTACAATATCATTTGATGACGGGGTAGAAGCCGGGGATCCCTGTACTGCCGTCCAGTTAGCCGCTGTGTTCCAGTTGTTGCTTACACTCCCGTTCCAGTTCATTACATTATTATCATCCGAACAGGTCCACCTGTTGGCAATACTGGTTAAACCGGTTACCTCTACATAATTGGACGTGGTGTTTCCGGATGTTCTTCCCGCTGTCATCCAGGAACCACTGTATTTCCACAGTGCCATCGATGTTTCATTGTTACCATTCAGCTCCACATCTTCGTAATGCAGCCTTAGGTTGGCAGTATAAGTACCGGCGGGAACCGTGATATCGTAAAGCCTGTTGATTGAACCGCCAAATGGAAAGTCACCAATAGCACCGATGGTTACTTTTACCAATACAGATGTTACGCCGCTTACTGCGGTAAAGTTGATCGAATTATTTTGTCCCTCAAATTCGTAAGCCACACCCGTGGTAAAACTGTGTACCCTGTTTATCCATCCCAGGATGATGCCGGCGCCGGTACGGGTGGTTGTGATGGTTAACGTATTTGTTCCTGTTAGTACCATACCCAGGGTCATGTTAATGGTTCCAACAGATGTACTGCTGTTTACTGAAACTGAATTGGTAGATGCAGATTTATTAATGTTGATAATGTTAAAGGTAGTAGCGCCGGTGATATTTCCATCGGCTGAACCGCTAAATTCAATGGTACTTGTGCCTGCGGTAAAAGTTCCGTTGTTAATCCAGTTATTCTTCACATAATGTGTATAGGAAGATCCGGCAAATGTTGCGCCTGCATTAATTGTAATATCGCCGTTTACCGTAATGTTGCCACCGGCAGTATTGGTGCTGCCCGAGAACATCAGGTGATGAAAAGTACTGCTGGCAATGGTTTGCGGTGAGCTGCCATTAAAATGAACCGTGTTGGGTGTTGATGTGGTAACATTTAATCCGCCTGCTGAAATTGTATAAATATTTGCTATGCCCAATACCGCATTTGCACTTAACTGCAGCGATATACCATTGAGGGTTACATTAAAAAGATTGGCTGTTCCCGTTAATACGGACGAACCGGTAAATGTAGTTGTTCCCGCAGAAGCCGTTAATGTTCCCGTTACAATGAGTGCTGAAGAAATGGTAAGATTGGTTGCTGTTGTTACGCTTCCTGTTATGGTAAGATTAAATAAGCTGATAGCTCCTGTTGCAGTAATGGTTTTTGAAGTTCCGCTCATGGTAACACTTCCTGCAGTGCTGGTAAAGCTGCCTGCACCACCTGCGCTAAGGTTACCGGTAATGGCAAGCGCCGAAGTGGTGGATATCGTTCCGCTTAAAGTAAGATCATTAAAAGTAAAACCACTTCCTGTGATGGTTTTACCAGTTCCACTCATGGTGCATGTACCGGTGCTGTGAGTGAATGAACCAACACCGGTGCTTAATAAATCACCGGTTACGAAAATGTTGGAAACAGATGAGCTGATATTAGTGCCCGTAATGCTTAGGTTATTAAAACTATGGGTTCCTGAGCCGCTGATGGTGGTACTTGCGCCGTTGAGGATAACTGTACTTGTTGAGGCTGTATAAGTGCCGTTGTTTACCCAGTTGCCGTTAACAGTATGCGAAAAGCTGCCACCATCAAAAGTAGTAGATGCCCCGATAATTACTGCCCCGCCAATGGTATAATTGGCCAGTGCAGTATAACTAACTGAAGTTCCGGTGGCGATGCTGCTGGTTAAATTACCTGCAATGGTCATGGCCGTGTTAGGCATGGTTTTTACCGCTGCACCCGCAGAACTGCTAAGGGTAAGATGGCCGTATAATTCATTGGAAACTGTTTGCGTGGTACCGCCATATTCTACTGTACTGGTTACACCAAATGTTTTTATAATAGTGGTACCGGTTACCATACCGGTGGTGCCCATGGCTTTAAAGGTAGCGCCATTATCTACCTGGAATGTTTTGCTGGTTGCCATATCAATAGCAAAACCGCCATTGCTGAACACGCCGCTCTGTATCCTAATATCACCGGTTACTAAAGCTGAAGTAACAGCCGCACTCACGGTAACGGTAGCAGCATTATTGGAGTAAATATTATTATATCTTATAGCACTGGCAAAACTTACCGATTGTGCTGATGTTCCGTTAAAGTTTACGGTGCTTGATGTTCCGGGTGTAAGTGTGCCCGCCGTGTTGGTAAGTGTTAAGCTTCCTTTTAAATTAAGAATACCCGCCCCACCCGACATGTCAATAACAGAAGTCTGCTGCTTTCCTGAAGCTGAATTAAAAACGATGTTCCCGTCTGCATTAAGTATGCCTGTTGTAATAGTTATTTTAGCAATTCTGTCAATGGTCGTATTTGTTCCGCCAATATTAATATTGCCGGTTACCGTGGCTGTTCCTGCGTTGATATTCCAGGCAATTGTTCTTGTATTTGATGTTGGTTGATTTATAGTAACATTTCCATTTACAGTAAAAATACCGGTTGGCGTTTGGGTAAGAGAAGTATTTGTGCCGCCTGCAACCAGCGTTAATCCAGTGCTGGTGTTGGTACTGCTCATGGTATAGGTTTTACCATTATTGATGGTAACTACTCCAAAATCTGTAGTACCGGTTCCGCTGATTGTTTTTGCAATACCGGTAAAAGTGGTAGCAGGAGATCCTGTCATGTTTCCCCCATTGTTCAATACATTTCCAGAGATCGTTAGCGCAAAACCTCCTGAAGCAAAAGTTCCCTGCAGCAGGTTAAGGTTCAATAACGATAACGCCGCACCCATCGTTGCAGTTCCTGAAGCTTTATTAATGGTAAGCGAACTGTAAGATATTGCACTTCCGGTAGCAACAGTTTGTGCACCGGTGCCATTATACACAAAGGTGCTGGTTGTACCTGGGGTTAATGTTCCCAAGGTAGAAAGGGTGAAGTTGCCTCCAAGATAAAAAGTACCTGCCCCGCCTGACATGTCAATCGTACTATTGGCAGCAAGAAAGGTGTTGGTCATTGTAATGTCACCATTTACCGTTAATGAACCAGTAGTTATCACAACCTTATTGGACCGGCCGCTATTATTTGCAGTAACGTTAAATACAAGGTTTCCTGTTACCGTTGCTGTTGCTGCATTTACATTAAAAGCATGTATTACGTTTGCAGTGGCCTGGTTGATGGTAACATTGCCGTTTACAGTAAACGACACTCCTGTAGCTAAAGTAAATGAATTTGCAACGACATTATTGGTAAATGTTAAACTTGTACTCGTTGAATTATTATTTAAGGTTACAGTTCCCGAAGAAATAATTATGCCGTTAAAAGCTGTGATCGACGTGCCTCCAATGGTTTTTGCTGTTCCTGAAAAAGTAACATCCCCTGGTGTTACTGTAAGTAAATTATTATTCGTCCAGTTACCTGCAAGCGACATCGTACTGCTTGCAAGCACCCACGTTCCATCATCGGTTAAAAAGTTACCGGTTAAGGTTATAGCAGCCGTTCCACCAGTTACGCTTGTTCCCCCATGGTTTAAATTTCCTGTTACTGAAACGGTGCTGTTATTCAGGTTCAATGATCCGCCATTCAGGTTCATATCTCCTGTGGTGGTCAGTGTATAATTGGAAGCCGAAGTAGTTACAGTACCGCCATCCAGCGTAAATATGCCTACTTTTATTGCAGAGGTAAACGTGAGTGTACCGCCAGTTTTATTAACGTTGAATGTTGTTGCCAGCGAGTTGGGTGATGCTGAATATAAATTCTGGCTGCCGGTTCCGTTGGCCAATATGGTTATAGCGGCAGCAGCAGCCAGTGTGCTGTTGTTATTGGTAAAATCTCCGGAAAAAGGTACATTGCTGCCTGCTGTATTGCTAAAGCCGGGGTCAACCCCCGCATCAATAATGATATTTGAAAACTGTCTTGTTCCTGTTGCAAAATTAGGGCCCCCGCCACCGGAACCTGTAAACTGTACCGTACCTGCTGTAGAATTAAATACACTCCCTGCGCCGGGTTTCCAGTCGTGGAATATTTTAAATAAGGCGGAGGAATTCGTTTGGTTAAAAGTACCGGCACCTGCTGCAAAATCTTTAATGGCCAATGTGCCGCCAGATTGATTAACAGTGGCACCTGCACTTACCAGGATATTATCCGTTGGATTTGTCCCCGTTGTAGTTGCCATATGTATCAACCCGCCCGATTGATTAAGTACAGCTCCGCTGTTTAATGTGATATTGGCTGTTGATGTAAGCGTACCGCCTGAAAAAGTTACAAGATCAGAACTTGTGAGACCGGTTAAAACGGAGCTGCCGGCATTTTGAATAAAAGAACCGGTAGCATTTACCGTAATAAGGCCGGTTACTGTAAATGTACCTCCCGTAGTAACTGTTATTGATGCCCCGCTTCCTGTGCTGTTGATATTTACTGTAGTGATTGTAACTGCATTGTTGATGAT
>JBKJLT010000563.1:0-7445 GCA_046596765.1 Ferruginibacter sp.
ACTTCTTTTTCAAAAGAGATTCCGCCGTTGGTAAGGTTTTCTACTTTCAATAAAACCTTTGCACCAATTCTTGGAGAAAAAACTTTCATTCTAAAAACCCGGTTTGCCGAAAAATCAATAGGCCCACCGAGCGTTAAAAAACTACCGGCCCAAACTTCTGGGGCATTTTTTACCATGCGGCCAACATTGGCGCTGGTATTAATGCCATTGCTTTGTGGATTGGCAATTTTGGTTGCTGTAGCACCACCAAAATTGGTAAAGGCATAATTAACTGTTGCGGACTCAAAGGTTATTGGTAATAAAACGGGATCTACAATATTAACTGTAGTTGTATAAGTTGTAGTTGCAGCACCACCGCTGTATGCTACAACCCTTACTGTGTATGTACCTGTAGCAGCATACACATGGCTAACCGTCTGGCCTTCTAAAAAAGATTGGCCGGGTTCGTTGGGAACATCTCCCCAAAATACCCTAAAGAAGGTTTCGTATAAAGCAGTTGCAGAAACATTTACTTTGAAATTGTTTGCGGGGTCAATTGCTACATTAACCACCAGGTTTTCCGGAGCCCGGAAAGACACCGTTAGTTTCTGTATCAGTTCGGTTGTTTTACCGTTAACTGCACGGCCCACAATCTTTACATTGTAAACACCTTCTGCGTAGGTATGTTTTATACTTTTTCCGGCAGCTAAATTTGCAGGTGCAGTTGTTGCATCACCATAATACACATCATAGTAAATGGCGCCTTCGCCATTTGGTGTAATGGTAACCATACCGGTGTTATCCTGTGTTATATCAAACATCACGGATAATTTTGCTGGCGCAGCCGCTGCATCAACAAACGAAACATCATCTGTATTTACTTTATTACAGGCAGCCAAAACCACTAACATGAGCAAAGCGCTGTACAAATATTTTATTGCATTCATAATCGTTATTTTTAGTTAGTTAAAGATTAGTAACCGGGGTTTTGTGTTAAACCTGCTAATTCTACTTCGCCCTGTGGTATGGGAAAAAGTTCGTGCTTGCCTGCAACAAATCCTAACGGCCCCAATACTACAGTTGCTTTACCGGTTCTAACCAGGTCAAAAAAGCGGTCGCCTTCCATTGCCGTTTCCAGTCTTCTTTCTGCTAAAATTGCATCATATAAAGTGTTGCCGGTTGCAGTAATATCATTTAAAGTATTGCCAAAAGCTCTGCGACGAACCAGGTTAAGGTAAGTTTGCGCTTTCAAATCGTTAGCCGATTTGTTATAAGCTTCTGCAGCCATCAGCAACACATCAGCATAACGTATGGTGCGGAAATTATTTGAATAATTCAGTTCAATCTGCCCGGAGGTTTCACCTTTGCGTGGCAGGTATTTTTGATTGTATAAACCGGTATTTTGATAAGGTGCTACCTGGTAGGTAATATTAAATGCGGGGTTGGCGGTTTTATATGCTTCAATATCCAATACGGTTACTGCTTTTCTTTTGTCGCCTGCTGTATATGCTGCTGCCAGGTTTTGTGTGGGCAGGTTGGTGCTCCAGCCCGGGCTATAAGGCATAGCTGCCGATCCGTTAAGGCCACGTATGCCGCATTGCTGTACTGAATAATTTCCTTGTCCACGGGTAACGTGTCCCCAATCGTAAGTAGCTGATCCGTTTGAATATTGTATTTCAAAAACGGACTCAGGTCCATTTTCGCCCGATGGTAAAAAGATGGAATTAAAATCGGCAACCAAAGAAAAAGCATTTGAATTAATTACATTATCCAGCATAGCTGCTGCTGGCGCAAATTTATTTTGATACAGTAACACTTTACCCAGTAAAGCCTGTGCAGCATATTTGGTTGCTCTTCCTTTCTCCACTTGTACCGCTGGTAATACTGCGATAGCACTTGCCAGGTCTGTTTCAATTTGCTTGTAAACATCAGTCGCAGTGGCTCTTTTAAGAGTGCCCTGGTCGGCTAACGTTAGTCTTCTATCTGTAAATAAAGGAACGCCACCAAACATTTTCACCAGGGTGAAATAGTAATAAGCTCTTACAAAATATACTTCGCCATATAAAGCGTCTTTACCAACAAATGTAATGGTTGTACCTGCCGGGTTTTTGTCTTTATACTGTTGCATGTAGTTAGCACGGTTAATGCCTTCGTAACAAGACTGCCATAAGTCGGCTGTTGTGCCGTTAACAGATGTGTGTGTAAAATTATTGATCTGCTGTAATGAAAGTACATCCGATGCGCTCTCTCCACCCGTTACCGAATTATCAGAAATAATATCTCCTATCGGAACAATCTGGTTAAGCCATTGCAAGGGTGCATAGGCACCTACGGCCGTTGACCGGTAATCTGCTTCGCTTTTAAAATATTCCAGGTCGGTTATTTTAAAATCGTCTTTTGGGTTATAGTCAACCCATTTGTTACAGGAGATCAACATCGTTCCTGCGAGTAAGACGCCTAATATTTTTATTTGTAAATTTTTCATTTTACTATTATTTATTGAATGAATTAAAATTTAATGTCCAGTCCTACAGAATATGTTCTTGCCTGTGGATATGCACCACGGTCAATACCTACATCAGATAAACCTGCGTTTATTTCTGGATCGAAACCGGTGTATTTAGTAAAGGTGAATGCATTTTTTACCTGTCCATATAATCGTACACTCTTAAACAGTTTTTTAATTGGCTTAAGTTGAAAATCATAACCCAACACAATGTTTCTCACTTTAATAAAAGAACCATCTTCTACATACCTGTCGGATACACGGGCATTATTGTTTGGATCGGTAAAAGAATATCTTGGATTGTGTGCATCGTTGGTTGTTCCGGCTCCTGTCCACCTGTCGAGCACACTTCTGAATTTATTGGTATAGTTTGCATTTCTTTCCAAGGCACGGTAAACATCATTGCCCGAAGAAGCATAAGTTAAAACCGATAGATCGAAGTTTTTATACTCCAGGTTAAGGTTCCATCCAACGGTAAACTTTGGAAAAGGATTTCCAATCTGAGTTTGATCTTTAGAATTAATTACGCCATCGCCGTTCAGGTCTGCAAATTTTATATCTCCGGGTTGTGCACCTGCCTGCGTGGGGCTTGCAGCAATTTCAGCTTCTGTTTGAAATAAGCCAACCGTTTTATAACCATAATAATAATAAGGTGTTTTATCTTTTTCAAAAACAGTAACTGTTTGAGATTGTCCGTTAAAATAACCGCCGCCCACGTTTCTGGCTGTACCTTCCTGGTTGGTGCCGGTAACTAAGTTTTTAACTGTTGTAAAAGTTACTGAGGTTGAAACCCTCAGGTCTTTTGCTATTTTACTGTTGTAACCTAAAGTAATATCAACACCGCTTGATCTGGTGGAACCTATATTAGCAAAAGGGGCTGGTAATCCGCCCAGGATAACCGTTGAAACCGATGGCTGATAAATTAATCCTTTTGTATTTTTCTGGTAATAATCAGCAGCAATATTGAATTTATTTTTATAGAAATTCATATCGAAACCCACATTCATCTGTAGTTGTTTTTCCCAGCCTATATTTTCATTACCGATTGATCCTAATGTAGAACCTGAAATAAAATTATTGCCGTAGGTATAACCTATACTGTTTCCGGAACCGTACAGCGAAGCCAGGTAATCAGTAAGGATGGTCCTGTCTTGTGGAGTAACATTATCTGTTCCCAACGCTCCGTAGCTGCCACGTATTTTAAGAAAGTCGATGAATTTTGATTTGAAAAAATTCTCTTTGCTTACTACCCATCCCAACGAACCTGATGGGAAAACGCCCCACTTGTTATCTTTACCAAAGGAAGTAGAACCATCGCGGCGTGCAGTTACAGAAGCCAGATATTTTTCTTTGTAATCATAATTTATCCTGCTAAATAAAGAAGCATTTCTTTTTTCGTACTGGTAATAATAACCTGTACTTGCATTTAGGTTGGTTGGAGAATTGGTACCTGTTGCAGAAGTATTATCAGCAAATTCCCAACTGTTAAAAGGTACATCCTGCCTGCTGGTACCAGCCGTGTTACCATTATTTTTTGCCATTGAGAAACCAAGGGTGGTTTCAAAAGCATGGTTTTTGCGTACTTTAAAATTGTAATTACCAAACAGCTCATAGGTAAATGAATTATAGTTTGCTTTTTCCTGTGCCACACTGTTGTGCCTGCCTGTAACGGTTGTGCCATCACCGTTCATAGAATTATCAACATTATTTAATCCGTAAAAAACAAGTGGATTAAATGTTTTGGCATTACCATCATATTTTGTGTATCCAAAACGGGTGCTGATCTTCAGGTTTTTTATAATCTCGTATTGAAGTTCAAATTTTCCATAAATCTTGTTACCTACATTCTTATTATAAGTATTATCCAGCTTTGTAAGCGGATTAAAAACTTCTGATAAAAGCAGGTTACTGAAACCATATTGACCCACTGTGTTGGGTACGGTATTGTTAACGGTTACAGTAGGATCGTAGTTTAATGCACTGCCGATGATGCTGTTAAAAGAGTTTTCCTGAATTCCTTTTGAACTGAGGTTTACATAATTGGCATTTAAGATAAACTTAAGTTTTGATGTAAGATCAAAAGCAACATTTGAAGTAAAGTTGACACGGTTAAATCTTGATTTATCAATACCTCCCACAATACCACCCTGGCTTAAATATGCGCCTGATAAAAAGTAGGTTACTTTCTCGGATCCGCCTTTAGCTGTAATATTATGAGATTGTATGGGAGCTTGTTTAAAAATCTCTTTTTGCCAGTCTGTTCCTTTTCCAATTACAGAAAGATTGGGAAAAATAATATTGCCACCAGAGGTTGCGCTGCCTTCATTTATCATGGCTGCATATTCCGAAGCGTTTAAAACAGGAACTGTATTAGCAACTTCCTGAATACCATAAGTACTTACGATATTGAACTCAGTCTTTTGATTTTTGCGCCCTGCTTTTGTAGTTACTATTATAACGCCATTACCACCACTAACACCATAAATGGCAGCAGTTGCAGCATCTTTTAATACATTCACACTTTCAATATCACCGGGATTTATCGAATTTAAATCGGCCTGTGATTGAGGAACACCATCAACAACTATCAATGGCCCGTTATTTCTGTAAGAAGGAATACCTCTTATCAGTATTAATGGTGTAGCCCCCGGCGAACCACTTTGAATAACGTTTACACCGGCAGCGCCCTGTATGGCATCTTCTACCCTTACCGGTTTTAGTTTTGCAATAGATTCTGCTTTAACAGCAGAAATTGCCCCTGAAACTTTGGTAACTTTTTGTGTACCATATCCTACCACAATAACTTCATCCAGGTTTTTAGATGCCTCTTCCATCAAAATGGTGACAGCCCCTGCTTTGTTGATCTGGATTTTTTCGGCAGCATATCCAATGGAAGTGATCGTTAATTTTGCTCCCTTAGGTACCGAAATGGTAAAATTTCCGGATGCATCGGTAGTTGTGGTAGTGTTTGAGCCCTGAAGGTTTACACTTGCTCCAACGACCGGATCGCCGGTTGATTTGTTTTTGATAGTACCGGTAGCTGTAATGTTTTGCCCAAAGGCTTGGTTAATGAAAAAGGTGCTGAGTAAAATACTCATACACAGCATAGTGATTTTTAATTTCATATAGCATTCGTTTTAGTGACAGAAAAACTGTAAGATTTCTTAACGTAAAAGTAGTTTACATCACTACAGTTTAAAAATATTCAACCACATCATTACTACATCAATTAGTATAAAATGCCCATTTTTGATACTACATTGGTACTACATTACTACTTCATTAAAAAATTTGACTAACTTTCATCTTTATTACCAAAAACAATAATGAAACTTCTGCTTATTTTATTTTGCCTGCCTTTACAGGTACTTTGCCAAAATACTATTGGCCTGCCCGATATTATAAATTATGCTAAACCGGTTTACAAAGCCGGACTTCAAAACTGGGATATTAAGCAGGATAAAAACGGCATTATATATTTTGCCAACAATGAAGGATTGCTGAGTTTTGATGGTAAGTATTGGAATAATTATCCTTTGCCCAATAAAACAATCGTAAGGTCTGTTGAAATTGGGCCTGATAACCGGATATATGTTGGCGGACAAGATGAGATAGGCTATTTTGCCCCGGCAATCAATGGCCGTTTGCAATATCATTCCTTAATTGACGAGATACCGGCAAAAGACAGGTCGTTTGGAGATGTTTGGGATATCATTTCATTTAAAGGCAATACCTTTTTCCGTTCGCCAACTAAAATATTTAAATTTACTGACCGTGCGGCTGTAGTATTTAATGCTCCTGCCGAATGGGCATTTTTAGGCGTTTGTAACGGTAAATTATATGCACAGGATTTTAAAAACGGACTTTTAAAATTTGATAATGATATTTGGGCTCCGGTTTGCGAAACAAATACATTACCAACTAATGATGCTGTTACGGGCATCTTATCAATAAATGCGGATAGTACTCTCATCACTACTTTAAAAAATGGATTGTACAGCCTTTCAGGTAATAAGATTGCAGAACTGTCATCAATTAATAATGCTGTTTTTAAAAATGACCGTATTTACGCAGTTACAGTAGTAAATGCAACATGGATGGCTTTGGCTACCAATAATAACGGGGTTTATATAACCGATTTCAAAGGGAACATTATTCAAAGTTTTTCACGAACGGAAGGTTTGCAAAATAATAATGTACTCAGTATTTTTTTAGATAGTCAGCGTAATCTATGGTTAGGCCTTGATAATGGTATTGATCTGATTACTTACAATAGTTCCATCAAGCAGATTAAGCCTTTATTGCAGGATGGATCGGGTTACACAGCGATCATGCACGATAACCGGTTATTTTTAGGAACAACCAATGGTTTGTTTACTGTGCCTCTGCAACCCGTGCCCGACATGAGTTTTAGTAAAGGTAATTTTATAGCTGTAAACAATACAAAAGGGCAAACCTGGGGGCTGGCCAATATTAATAACCAATTACTACTGGGCCATCACGAGGGTGCATTTGTAATAAATGATAACAATGCAATCCCAATTTCTAGTAATAAAGGATTCTGGAATTTTGTTCCGATTTCCAACACTTTTCCTTCACAACAAATTGTGTCAGGCGGCTATAATGGTTTAAACATATTCCAATACCTGAACGGGCAATTCAGTTTTTCAAAATCAATAGCAGGATTTAACGAGTCGTCACGCTTTGTAACGCTTGATAAAGACAATAATATTTGGGTATCGCATCCTTATCACGGTGTTTTTAAAATTGTTCAAAATGCAGATGGCAGTTACAATACGTTTGCTTATTCAACTACAAAAGGTTTACCCTCTTTACTGAACAACCATATTTATACCATAAAAAACGAACTGCTGGTTGCCACCGAAAAAGGCATTTATGTTTATAATAAAGAAAAAGACAGTTTTGAGCCTTCTGAATTTTATAAAAAACTGCTGGGTGA
>JBKJLT010000112.1:0-2939 GCA_046596765.1 Ferruginibacter sp.
GCCAAGCATATTGAGATCAGAAACAAGTAAATGAATTTTGCGTCTTTCTTCAATATCGGGAATGCTGTGTTGAATCAAGGGAAAAACAACGTTTTCAAAACCTTTTACAAAACCATAAAGTAAGGAAAGGTAAACAGCATAATCAGCAGCAGTTACCTGTGGATCAAGCAGGTTTTTTGTAGCTGTGTTTTGCTCAAGCAAACTGTGTTGATTTGCTGTTCGGCTTCGTAAGCTTTGTAAAAACATATGCGTTTGATCTTTTTATTTGTCAATTATTTATTTTAGGATGACTACCATTTTTTTAGCAGGCAGGCTCCAACGGCGTTTTTAAAATCGTTATAGTTGGTTGATTTTATCATGTAAAAATCAGCGCCTTTTTCGTAAGCTGCTTTTATCTGATCCTGATAAGAGGAGGTGGAAAGTATAACTACTTTAATATTTTTCCAATGTTGGTTTGCTTTAATTTCCTCCAGGCAAAGCATTCCATTTTTAAATGGCATGTTGAGATCTAAAAAAATTAATCCCGGAAAAACGTTTGTATTTTCCAAAATTTTAATCAGCTCTATGCCATTGACAGCCACTTCAAGATTTACATCAATTTTCAGGTCGGTAAGCACATCTTTAAATATATTAACATCTTCTTCATCATCTTCGGCCATCAATATTTTTTTTAAAAGCATTTTATATTTGAGTTTAGGTTATAATAACAACTCGGATTAAAAGCATACCAGTTTTTATTTTTTATGATTGAAGAATTAGCTATCTCCATCTTGCAAAGCCCATTGAAGTTCATATACCGAATGCGAATTTTTGTGTCTAATACTTTTAAACCATCGAGGCTGCTTTCCAAAACAGAGCGGTTAAAGAGTTCGCTTGCTTCAATTGGTTTGCGGGCTTTTACAACTACTGTTACTTCCGTTCCTGTGAATGTGATGCCGTAAATTTGAGTATCCAAATCACGCAATGGCTGATAAACCGAATTGAAATAAGTCCTATCTGTTTTTCCTGTGCGTTTAAGTTGACCCTGTATTTCGTTGGAAATAAAAGGTTCACCTGTAGTATATATATCTATGACTATACTTTTTAATTCTTCTTCCAATTCAGGGAACACTTCAAAAAGGTTTGTTGAATACCTGCTCGTAAGATTTCCCCCAAATTTCGAGTGCTATTTTATTAACTGTTTCTATAATAAAAGAAGAAGCTTCAAATGTGCCAATAAGCATCGGTGCCTGCAATATGAGGTTGCCAAATTTAGCTTCACTTGTTTCAGTTTTATCATGTGACAGTGTATTCATTTTTTTACTCTTAGAAGCTGGTTGCGTTAATTAATCTCTTTTACCTTAGGATTTTTTAGGAGGACCGATTCTGCTTAACTCTGATTTTCTGTTTTATAGCCTTAAAAAAGACAAATATTTTTGGGTATACGATTTTTTTAATAATCAACTCAACAAGCTTCTAAATAATGAATAGTATCTAGTAGGGTTAGCTAGTAAATATACACAACCAATTGCAAGAAAATATAATAAGTATAATAATTGCGTAAAAAACGATAAAGAGCTCAATCCAGTATAATTTCTTCCACATTGGGTCCGATTTTTCGCTTCCATACCCAAAAATAATAAAATATTAAGGAGTTGAATAAACGCCCTAATACGGCGAAAAACGGCAAAAAAACCATCGAATTTTACTCAAATTAAATTAGTCCTCCAGTCTCAATAAAATCTGTTTGAAATGGCGTAAATGCCTGAAAGAAGCCTCAAAGTGCTTACAAGATCATGTGTCAATAATTCTTTGAGAAATTCTTCTTCCAGTAAACACGGTAAACGATTGCCTCCATGGCGATCTTTGCTAAAAATCTGGAAAATTGGTAGTTGCCTGGCGTCAGGTCTGGAATGTGCGGAATGATAAGCTTATTGTATTTTCCTGCCATAAGCAAATGAAATTGATCTCTTTGCGAGTAAAATCAAAAATTGCACGTGAAAATGCTGCAACGTAGCCCCAAATTTCAATTGGTGGTAACCGTAAAGATTATTTTAGATAAAGTATATATACCTTTTAGTATAAATTATTATATACTATTTAGTATAAATTAAAAATAAAGGTGTACATTTATCCTGAAGTTTTATTTTAATAGCTATAAAATTGATGAAAAAATCATGAAAATAACAGCACAGGACGAGTATGGTTTAAGAATATTGGTGCGAATTGCAAAGTGTGAGGATAAGACTGGCTTAAGCATTCCTCAGCTTAGTGATGCGGAAGGGTTATCACAACCCCATGTTGCCAAATTAACCCGGATACTTCGGATGGAGGGGTTGATTAACAGTACCAAAGGACATGTTGGGGGATATATACTTGCCAGGCCTGCTGCCGATATTACGGTGAACGATGTTTTGAAAGCTTTAGGTGGACGTTTGTTTGATCAAGAATTTTGTGCCAATCATGTGGGAGTAATGAAACTGTGCACTAATTCTGTTGATTGTTCTATTCGTTCACTTTGGACAATGGTGCAATCTAGTATTGACAAGCTACTGGATAAGATAACATTGGCAGATTTATCAAATAATGAAAAAGAAGCTGCCTATACTTTCCAAGGTTTTCTTGAAGAACATAATACCAATTAAAAAGAATAAAAACAGATTATAAATAATTAATACCTAAACAAAATGATAACAGTTTCAGAAAATGCAAAACAACAAGCGTTAAGTTTAATAAAAAACGAAAATAGCCCCGAAGGGACATTTATTCGTGTAGGGGTAGATGGCGGTGGTTGTTCTGGACTTACCTACAAACTTGCGTTAGATAATGTTATTACAGAAACCGATCAGGTTTTTGAAGACAAAGGAATAAAGATTGCCGTTGACAAAAAAAGCTTTTTGTATTTAATAGGTACAGAGCTGGATTATTCTGGAGGTATAAATGGAAAAGGCTTTGTATTT
>JBKJLT010000067.1:0-3750 GCA_046596765.1 Ferruginibacter sp.
GTAAGTGCAATACTCACCGGTAAAGCCAGTGCAGTAAGTATCATTTTATTTTTTATAAATTGAATGAATCGCATACAATACATTTTATAAAGTTGAGTTAGTTAATTCTTCATTATCAAAAGGTAAATTCGATATTTCCTCCACTCTTTCTTTCTTCATCTTTTTTACCAGTACCAGCAACACAATAAAAAAGAGGAAGAAAATGAATAGCGATATCAGTGGATAAATATTGACATGGCTAATCGTTTCGGCATATTGTTTTATGAATTTGAACATGGCTTATTTGTTAAATGTTGGTGTTTTATTTTTACTGATATCGGTGCCCAGGCGCTGGATATAAGCGATCAAAGCAATCACTTCCCGGTCTGACGGAACCTGTATCCCTTCAATTTTTAAATTGATACGGATACTGTTGGCCTGTATCATCAGATCGCTGTTGGCATAGTTCTCATACCCTTTATCATAAGGCACGCCTAAAGAACGCATAGCATTTATTTTTGCTGCTGTACTCGATGTGTCTAATTTTTGTTCCATCAAAAACGGGTAAGCAGGCATGATGGAACCTTCACTCATGGAAGATGGTTCCCTGAAATGACGGAAATGCCAGCCATCTGATTTTTTAAGATTGCCGGTTCCCTCCCTGGCCAGATCGGGCCCGGTACGTTTACTGCCCCATTGAAATGGTTTATCATAAACAAACTCACCGGCTTTGGAATATTCACCATACCGCTCTGTTTCACTCCTGAATGGCCTTATCATTTGTGAGTGACAGGTATAACATCCTTCCCGTACATATATATCCCTGCCCTGTAACTCAAGCGGAGTGTAGGGTTTCACACTGCTGATGGTAGGCACATTCGATTTTATCATGAAGGTTGGAACCAGTTCAATGATTCCGCCGATCAGTATCACAACCAAACTCAATATCATTAACTGAATAGGCTTTCTTTCAATAACACGGTGCCAATGTTCGCCTGTATGTTTCACATATTCTTTAAGCAATGGTGCAGCTTCGGCTTCTTCATTGGCAACCAGTTTACCCTGCTTAACTGTTTTATAAATATTATAGAACATTATGAACACGCCAATCAAATAAAGGGTTCCGCCCAAAGATCGCATGGCATAAAAAGGTTTCATGTAAGTAACCGTTTCTAAAAAAGTATATTTTAACTGGCCTGCTTCAGTAAATTGTTTCCACATCAGGCTCTGTTGTATACCTGCCCAATACATGGGTATGGCATAAAATAAAATACCCAGTGTTGCCAGCCAGAAATGATAGCTGGCTAATTTTTTTGAATAGAGTTCGGTTTTAAAAATGCGTGGTATGAGCCAGTACAAAACACCAAAGGTTAACATACCGTTCCAACCCAAAGCTCCCACATGCACGTGTGCAACTATCCAATCGGTATAATGCGATACTGCACTTACACTTTTTAATGAAAGCATGGGCCCTTCAAATGTTGCCATACCATAAGCTGTAACAGCCACAACCATAAATTTAAGAATAACGTCATCTCTCACCCGGTCCCACGCACCACGTAAGGTTAGTAAGCCGTTGATCATACCACCCCAGCTTGGGAATATCAGCATTACAGAAAAAACCACACCCAGTGATTGCGCCCAGTTAGGTAATGCTGTATATAATAAATGGTGTGGGCCCGCCCAGATGTATAAAAATATCAGCGACCAAAAGTGAATGATTGAAAGCCTGTAGGAATAAACGGGACGATTGGCCGCTTTAGGCAAAAAGTAATACATTAAACCCAGGTAAGGTGTAGTTAAAAAGAAGGCAACTGCATTGTGGCCATACCACCATTGTACCAGTGCATCCTGTACACCTGAATACCAACTGTAACTGTGCAGGAAAGAATAAGGCAACTGTCCCGAACGTACAATGTGCAACACAGCAACCGTAACAAATGTGGCTATGTAAAACCAGATGGCAACGTACAAATGTTTTTCTCTTCTTTTAATGATAGTGCCAAACATATTCCATCCAAACACAACCCAGATGATAGTGATGGCAAGATCAATGGGCCATATCAGCTCTGCATATTCTGCACCCTGTGTTAATCCCAATGGCAGTGTAATGGCAGCCCCAACAATAATAAGCTGCCAGCCCCAAAAATGTATGCTACTCAGTTTATCGCTGAACATTCGGGCTTTACACAAACGCTGCAGAGAGTAATAAACGCCCATAAAAATGCCATTGCCCACAAAGGCAAAAATTACAGCATTGGTATGCAGGGGCCTAAGCCTGCCAAAGGAACCATACTGCGTTATATTAAGTTGCGGAAACACAAGCTGCAAGGCGATCCATAAGCCTGCCAGCATACCAACAGCACCCCATAAAATGGTTGCATATGCAAAATTTTTAACTACCCTGTTATCGTAATAGAATTTTTCTAACTGCATGTTATTATTTGGTTTGAGTTGTTGTTTCCCGAATTTTAGAGGCTGTTTTTTTCTTTACCCCTTCATCAAATAACATCCGAATAGATGGGGTGTAATCATCATCAAACTGGCCTTTATTAACGCTCCATAAAAAGGCTGCCAGAAAACCTCCGGCTATTAGAATGCTGATACCGATTAAAAGGAATAATGCGCTCAAAAGAGATGATTTAAAATGATTTTCAAAATTACCTGTAGTAATAATTTTTGATGCTGACGGGTATCAAATCGAAATATGATTTTGGTCATGTAGGTGTCTGACCACTGCAAACCCTGCAATTTTAAAACTACTTTTGTTCCTCAGTTACTCTTAAAATTAATAGCGTTTGTAGTGGGTGCATTTCAAATTGTCGCCTGGCAGCCCCGATAGTGGGCGGTGAGGACCGCCCACGGCGAGCCGCCTTGGTTGGCGTCCTCGCCAACTAGGGATAAAAATTAATAGCATTTGTAGTGACACCTTAATAACGATGATTTTTACAGCCCTTTTTTACGGGCAACGAATGAAGAGCACAGACTCACAAACAATACAATACTGATACTGCTTGCAGGCATAAGTATAGCGGCTACCATTGGGAAAAGCAGTCCCTGTACTGCAAAGGATAATCCAACTATATTATATAAAATAGAAAGTATAAAGCTGGCCAGCACAATTTTTTTTCCTGCTTTGGCATAGCTGATAAATTTATCAAGCATACACACTTTGCTGCCATCCAGTATTGCATCACAGGCCGGTGAAAACTGTGCTGAATTTTCACTAACCGCAATTCCAATATTACTTTGCATTAAAGCCCCGGCATCATTTAGCCCGTCGCCAAGCATTAATACATTTTTTCCGGCATCCTGCAGGTGTTTAATAAAATCGAGTTTTTGTTGGGGAGATTGATTAAAGTGTAGTTGAGTTTCAAGACTGAATATCTTTTCCAGATTTGTGCGTTCCGAATCATTATCTCCTGATAAAACATACATTTCGGAACCTGTTTTCTTCATTGCCCCAATCATTTCACTGATTCCCTCACGGTATTGATTTTCTACACTGAATTTACCAACATGTATATCATCCAGTATCACATGAACCGATGTTCCCGTATCCTGTGTTATTATCGTATTTGCTGCTTCAACAAAATTGACCGATCCCATTTTTACACGTACTCCACCAACAACCGCTTCCAATCCTTTACCCGTAAATTCTTTAAACCGGTTTACCGGTAATAATTTTTCCGGTACCTGTTTAAAAGAAGCAGCAATTATTTTACTGAGCGGATGTGCTGATTGCCTTGTTACAGATTTTATAATGGCACG
>JBKJLT010000092.1:0-5510 GCA_046596765.1 Ferruginibacter sp.
CGGAGGAACCTATAGTTCAACAGCAGGGTTAACTATTAATGCAGCTAACGGTGATGTAACCTTAGGCACCAGTACAGCTGGTACTTACACGGTTACCTATACCATTGCAGCAGGTGGCGGCTGTCCGGTTGTAACAGCAACAACAACCATTACGATTACTGCATTACCGGCAGCAACGATAGCTTATACCGGTTCTCCTTATTGCCAGAATGCAGGCACAGCCACAGTAACCAGGACAGGAACAGCCGGAGGAACCTATAGTTCAACAGCAGGCTTAACCATTAATGCAGCAACAGGAGACGTAACCTTAGGAACCAGTACAGCTGGTACTTACACCGTTACCTATACCATTCCAGCAGGTGGCGGCTGCCCGGTTGTAACTGCTACAACAACTATAACCATTACACAACTTCCGGCGGCAACGATAGCTTATACCGGTTCACCTTATTGCCAGAATGCAGGCACAGCCACAGTTACAAGAACAGGCACTGCAGGCGGTACTTACAGTTCAACAGCGGGCTTAACCATTAATGCAGCAACAGGGGCTGTAACATTGGGAACGAGTACGCCCGGTACATACACAGTTACTTATACCATTGCGGCCGCAGGCGGTTGCCCGGCAGTTACTGCAACGGCATCCATAACCATTACAGCAACACCTGCAGCAACCATCGGTTATGCAGGTTCGCCTTATTGTTCTACCGATCTTACTGCACCTGTAACCCGTACAGGTACAGCAGGTGGCACTTATTCATCTACCGCAGGATTAACCATTAATGCGGCTACAGGTACCGTAACACCAAACACCAGTACACCGGGTACTTATACGGTAACTTATACTATTGCGCCATTAGGCGGATGCGGTGCATTTACCACCACCACCACCATAACTATCACCCAGGCACCAAACGCCACCATTTTCTATGCAGGTACTCCGTACTGTTCTAACGCAGGCACAGCAACGGTTACGCAAATTGGTACACCCGGCGGTACTTATTCAGCTGCACCGGCAGGTTTAACTATTAATGCTGCAACAGGTGCAGTAACCCTGGCAACCAGTACAGCCGGTACCTATACTGTTACCTATACCATAGCTGCATCAGGGGGTTGTGGTGTTACCATTACAACAACAACCATTACCATTACAGCAGCACCTGCTGCAACGATCAGCTATACCGGCTCGCCTTATTGCTCTAATGCAGGCACCGCCAATGTAACAAGAACAGGTACAGCAGGCGGTACCTACAGTTCTACAGCAGGTTTAACCATCAATGCAGCTACAGGTGCAGTAACACTGGCCACCAGTACCGCAGGTACCTACACGGTTACCTACAGCATTGACGCTTCGGGCGGTTGTGCAGCCTTTACAACAACTACAACGATTACCCTTACAGCATTACCGGCGGCAACCATCAGTTATGCAGGTTCTCCGTATTGCTCTAATGCAGGTACAGCTACGGTTACCCGTACAGGAACAGCAGGTGGTACTTACACTGCTGCCCCTGCCGGATTAGTGATAAATGCAGCAACAGGTGATGTAAACTTAGGCACCAGCACAGCCGGTACTTATACCGTTACCTATACCATTGCAGCAGGTGGCGGATGCCCGGTTGTAACAGCTACATCAACAATCACCATCACTACCCTTGCGGCGGCCACCATCAGTTATGCCGGTAATCCTTATTGCCAGAATGCAGGTACTGCTACTGTTACCCGTACAGGTACAGCAGGCGGCACCTATTCAGCAGCACCGGCAGGATTGACTATCAATGCGGCCACAGGTGCAGTTACGCTCGGAACAAGCACACCCGGAACCTATACGGTTACCTATACTTTGGCATCCGGTGGCGGATGCCCTGTAGTAACAGCTACAACATCTATTACGGTGAGTTCGCTTTCGGTAGCACCCACAGGCGCAACAGTATCGTCTACCGCTCTGTGCGGACCAACAGCCGTTACCTTAAGTGTAACGGGTGGTTCACTGGGATCAGGTGCAATCTGGAGATGGTATAGTGGCAGTTGCGGTGGCACATTGGTTGGAACAGGAGCAACACTGAACATTACAGTAAGTGCTACCACCACTTATTTTGTAAGAGCCGAGGGAGCCTGTAATACAACAACCTGTGCCAGTGTAACAGTAACTGTAAACACACAGCCCACCATTACCCTTACAGCTACATCGCCTACAAGCCTGATGCCCGGACAGACCTCCACGCTGACGGCTACGGTAACACCAGCCGACATAACCAATACCACAATTTGGTACCGCAATGGCAATGTGGTCGCAGGAGCAACTGGATTGACATACATAGTTGATATAGATAAACTCGGTTTATATACCGTACGCACTACCACCACAGCGGGTTGTACGGCATTATCCAATGCAGTACTCATTAAAGATTCCATCAACAACAGGCTGTTCATCACACCAAATCCAAACAATGGCCAGTTTAAAGTGAGGTACTATACCAATGCCCAGCAACTGGGCTTCCTGCGTCATTTGTTGATGTATTCCGAAAGCGGACAGAAAGTGTATGACAAAACCTTCCCCATCACGGCACCATACAGCAGTATGGACGTAAATGCCAGGCATTTAAGCAAAGGCATTTATATTGTTATGGTGACGGATGCCTTTGGTAACGAAGTACTGGCAACAGGTAAAGTGGTGATACAGTAAACGTCACTCAAATTCTTTTTAAACAAAGCCCCGGATTTTTCCGGGGCTTCGTTTTAAGGGGTTACTTAAGGCATAAATTGATAATGCTGAAGTATTGGGCCTATTTGAAAATATTAAACAGGCTGCCACCCTTTTCCCAAAGCCTGTCAATATGTTTTTCAACGGCAGGGTCTTTTACAACAGGTGGTGCATGGTGCGGTTTAATACGAGCATCAAATACCAGTGCTCCTTTGCAGCCCCAATGTTTGTTTTCGGTAAAACTATCAATGCCATATAGATCGTGCGATGGATTGCAGCGGGTAAATGTTACCCATAAAAAATTGTTTAAAGTTTCAGCTCCAAAACCGGAGTCATCGCAAATTATAAGTAATGGATAATTGGATAATTGATAATTGGTAATTGTTAACTGACTGTTGAGTCTTTCCATTTCAGCATGAGCTGTTTCATAATTTGTAAATGCGTTTGCCTGCAAGACAATTACACCGGGCATTATCAGCTTTGGATTGGTGAATCCGGTAAGATTTTCTAATGTCTGAGGTATCTGATTCCCCAGTTCTCTTAACCGTTCGCCGTAAGCAGCCAGTACTACCTTGCTGCCACTGTTTAATGATGTACCGGAATAATCAAGTGTATCGATGCTGGTGTTTGTGTAAAAATGTATGTCTCTTTTTAAATTGATACGTTGTAAAAAATAGGTTAAGTAAGTTTCTATATTATTTGTGCTGATTGTATTACTATCATCAGCAGTTATAAATAAAAATTTAGCAAGGCTGAGTTGCCCGGTACCCAGCACATGATTGGCAATGGTTAAAATTTCTGCAGGTTGTTTGGTTGCGGCATATGGTGTATATCTTTCGCTACCAATGGCAAGCAATAACGGATGCACACCGGCAGCATCAACAGCGTGTACTTCTTTAAGTCCGGGTATTTCCTGCTGAATAGCTTTGCCGGTCATTTTGTGTATGAGCTGACCAAAGCTGGTATCTTCCTGCGGTGGCCGGCCAACCACTGTGAAAGCCCAGATGGCATTTTTACGGGCATACACTTTATGTACTTTCATCAACGGAAAATCATGCGTTAAACTGTAGTAGCCTAAATGATCTCCAAAAGGCCCTTCGGGTTTGTTTTCGTTTGGATAAACTTCTCCTGTAATTACAAAATCGGCATCGGTGCTTATACAAAATCCATCTTCATAACAATACCTGAATCTTCTGTTACCCAACACACCGGCAAATGTCATTTCGCTGATACCTTCGGGCAGCGGCATTACTGCAGCAACACTATGCGATGGCGGCCCGCCAACAAACACACTCACTTTTAACGGCAATCCTTTTTTATTTGCTTTGTTTTGATGTACACCAATGCCACGGTGCAATTGGTAATGCAGACCAACTTCTTTATTCAATTCATAATCATTACCCGATAATTGGATACGGTACATCCCCAAATTGGCATTCATAATACCGGGCTTCTCAATATCCTCGGTATAAACCTGTGGCAGGGTCACAAAAGCCCCACCATCCATTGGCCAGTGCTGTATTTGAGGGATATCAGTAATTTTTATCTCTTCATACAAAACCGGTTTGTGAAAGGGATTTTTTTTAGGTAACGCTTTTAATGCAGCCAGACCGGCACTTAAATTTTTGATAGGACTTTTAATGGCTTTAACCGGATCATCTTTCAACTCTATCAGTTGCTGAACGGTTTGTAAAGTATTGCGGAAAATGAATTCGCTTCTTGCAAGCGTACCAAAAATATTGGATGCTGCCCTGAATTTACTGCCTTTTACTTTTTCAAAAAGCAAAGCTGGGCCACCGACTTCATACACACGTAAGTGAATGGCCGCCATTTCGAGGTAAGGGTCTACCTCTTCCTTAATGCGGATAAGATGACCTTCTTTTTCAAGATCGAGTAAACATTCTTCTAATGATTTGTAGGCCATGCACGTGTGTTTCAGTACAAATGTAAAACACAATTACAGGAGTATTGTTGCAAAAAATCAGCGTAAAACTATTTTTTCAGATACATCACTTCTTTTACCAGCTTAACCGTTCTTGGTACATCGGGTAAATATAGTGCTACCAGGTTTGGTGCATAGTGCATAGGCGCATCTACAGAGGTTATCCTGCGGATGGGTGCATCTAAATAATCGAATCCTTCTTTTTGTATGCGGTAAGTTATTTCGGATGATACTGACGCAAACGGCCATTGTTCTTCTACTATTACAAGCCTGTTAGTTTTTTTAACGCTTTCCAGTATGGTTAACCAGTCTAAGGGACGAATGGTAGCCAGGTCAATCACTTCCGCTTCAATACCTTCTTTGGCCAGTTCTTCCGCAGCTCCCAGCGCCACTTTCATCATTTTATTGAAAGAAACAATGGTCACATCTTTACCTTCCCGTTTGATAAAAGCTTTACCAATCGGCAAAAGGTATTCTTCTTCAGGTACTTCACCTTTTTCGCCGTACATAACCTCACTCTCCATAAAAATAATGGGATCATCATCACGGATGGCACTTTTCAATAAACCTTTTGCATCATAAGGATTAGAAACAGAGATAACTTTTAAACCGGGAATATTTGCATATAATGCTTCGAAAGCGGTTGAATGCTGGGCACCCAACTGGCCTGCACTTCCATTGGCACCACGAAAAACAATCGGGCAACCAACCTGTCCGCCACTCATTGCCAGCATTTTAGAAGCTGTCTTTAGATCAAATATTAAACACAGCTTCTAAAATGCTTGCAATGAGTGGCGGACAGGTTGGTTGTCCGATTGTTTTTCGTGGTGCCAATGGAAGTGCAGGCCAGTTGGGTGCCCAGCATTCAACCGC
>JBKJLT010000193.1:0-3357 GCA_046596765.1 Ferruginibacter sp.
AAGCAGAACAAAAATGGTATTTCTCGGTACAGGATGTTGTAGAAATAGTATCAGATAGTAGTGACGTAAAATAATACATCAAAAGGGTGCTTAGCCGGGACGGAAATCTTAAAAGCAACTGGGGTACTATTTGTACCCTGGTTGAAAGATTTTGAGTTGCCCTAAAAATGCGGACAACTGAAAATAGATGAAATAAAAATCATTAATAAAAATATTAAACTCATGAGTAACATAAAATTATTTGAAAGCAAGCAGGTGAGAAGTTACTGGGATGAGAAAGAACTACAGTGGTATTTTTCCATTATTGATGTAGTTGAAGTTTTAACTGATAGCAGCAATCCAAGGGATTATTGGTTTAAAATGAAGATAAGAGTAAAGATGGAGGATGGTCTTGAACTGTCGACAATTTGTCGACAGTTGAAAATGAAAGCGGCAGACGGTAAAATGAGAGAAACTGATGCGGCAAATTATAAATCACTTCTTCGCATCATCCAATCCATTCCATCGCCCAAGGCAGAACCTTTTAAACTGTGGCTGGCACAGGTTGGCAGCGATAGGTTAGATGAAATTGAAAATCCCGAACTGGCTGCACAAAGAACAAGAGAACTGTACAAATTAAAAGGCTACCCCGAAGCCTGGATTGAAAAACGGATGCGAAGCATTGCAATCAGGGAAGAACTAACCGACGAGTGCCTGCCTGCCGGACAGGCAGGGAAAACAAGTGGCTTAAAAAAACAAAAAGAATATGCCATACTCACTGCCGAAATATCAAAAGCAACATTTGGGTTAGCCCCTGCTCAATACAAAAAAGTAAAAGGTTTAAAAAACCAAAACCTGAGAGACCACATGACCGACCTTGAATTGATTTTCTCTATGCTTGGTGAAGCATCTACCACGGCCATCGTAAAAACAAGAAAACCCAAAGGATTTATTGAAAATAAAATTGTTGCAAAACAAGGAGGCGCTGTATCCGGCAATGCAAGAAAAGAACTGGAATTAAAAACCGGGCAAAAAGTAATTACCTCTCAAAACTATTTAACCGAACAGGAAAAAAAGAAAAATAATCTGATAACTGTACAATCAGCAAAAAAGAAAAAATAAATGAACCAGCACTTACAAAATATATTAACCATTATCCAGCAGGATGAAAATTTATCTGCCGAACAAAAAGCAACCATTTCCAAATCTCTGAAAGATGCCGATAAGGAATTAGAAATTACTGCCTTCAAATTAGACAGAACAGAAAAAGTAAAACGTACCACCGCTATTTTATTAGAAGAAACTATTGAAGAGCTGGAGCAAAAAAGAAAAGCCATTGAAGAAACAAATACGGCCTTACAAAAATCATTAGAAGAATTAAAAGCAGCACAGGCGCAATTGATCCAATCAGAAAAAATGGCTTCGCTTGGAGAACTCACTGCAGGCATTGCACATGAAATTCAAAACCCGTTAAACTTTGTAAATAATTTTTCAGAAGTAAGCAGAGAGTTATTGGACGAAATGAAAATAGAGTTAGACCTTGGTAATACCGCTGATGCTAAAGAGATTGCTATTGATGTAATTCAGAATTTAGAAAAAATAAATCACCATGGCAAACGGGCCGATGCCATTGTAAAAGGAATGCTGCAGCACAGCCGCAGCAGCAGTGGGGTAAAAGAGCCAACAGATATTAATGCATTGTGTGATGAGTATTTACGTCTCTCCTATCATGGTCTTCGTGCAAAAGACAAATCTTTTAATGCAACCATGAAAACTGATTTTGATGATGCCATTGGAAACATCAATATCATTCCGCAGGATATTGGAAGGGTAATATTGAATTTATTAACTAATGCCTTTTATGTGGTTGATGAAAAGAAGAAAGCTACAACAAAGGTGACACCTTTTGAAAAGGTGTCACCTCTATACGAGCCAACTGTTTCAATAAGCACCAAAAAAGTTGGAGATAAGGTTTTAATTTCTGTAGGTGATAACGGCAACGGCATTCCCCCAAAAGTATTAGATAAAATATTTCAACCCTTCTTTACCACCAAGCCCACCGGGCAGGGAACAGGTTTAGGTTTAAGCTTGAGTTACGATATTATAAAAGCGCATGGTGGGGAGATAACTGTAAACAGTACAGATGGAGAGGGGTCTGAATTCATAATGAAATTACCCATTACTTAAATTGACTAGATGAAATTAATACTGAAAATAGTGTTGCTTTTATTATTGCCGGCATTATGCAAAGCACAAACCCGGCGGCAAATAGACAGCGCCTATCTGATACTCCAACCTCCACCAAATGATACCGTCCGTATGGCTGCTTACTCAATGTTGGGGGGATGGTACGACGATATAAGCGTAGATAGTGGTCTGTACTATTGCAGCAAGGGAATAGCTATCGCCGAAAAACTCGACTTACAATTGAATAAGGCTGAGATGTTGGCATTTATGGGTTGGCCGCTCATGAAGACAGGAAATTATCCCGAGGCACTTAAGGTAATAAACCAGGGATTGAAAATTGCTGAAGATCCTTCCAACGAAAAAAATACATGGAATCTGCAAAAAGGACAAACACCGCAAATGTACCGGCGTATTGTAATCGGCATACTATATTCTGCCCTTGAGAGCCTGTACCTTTATGCCGGTAACCATGAAAAGCAAATTGCAATTGCCCATGAAGCAATTACACGTTTAGAATTCGCAGGAGACACATTTAATCTTGCCGGACTATACCCTGATATAGGTGATTCTTATTTAAGGCTGAAGAAATTCGATTCTGCCCTCTTCTATCAACAGAAGTCACTTTATTATTATACAAAGTTATCTTTTGATAATAGAAAATTTGAAGGCGGCACGTACTCATCCATAGGCACGATTTACGAGCAAATGGGAAATACTGATCTCGCCAGGGAAAATTACAAAAAAGGCATTCAGGTAAGTGAGCAGCACGATAATTACCGGCATACAGGAAATGCATGTCTTCAGTTAGCCAATCTTTATCAGTCGTTAAAAAAAGCAGATTCGGTTTTTCTTTATGCCAAAAAAGCCATTGAAGCATTTACACTGGGTGGCTACGAAAAAGAAAAAGCAATTGCTTACCGGATGATCTCAGATTATTATCATGACCAAAACAATACAGACAGTTCTTTTGCTTATTTAAGACGGGCTACAATATTAAATGATAGTCTTGGCAGCATAGAAAAGAAAAGGCTTCAGGAATTCCAGGTGGCAGCATTCAATCAGCAATTAAAGTTGCAACAACAGGAACAGGAGCGAATTGAAAAGGAAGGCAAATTTAAAACCATTGCCATCATAGCATTGATTGCCGTATTCAGTACTATTGGATTCTTACTTTACCGCAACAATCGTCAA
>JBKJLT010000195.1:0-3401 GCA_046596765.1 Ferruginibacter sp.
TTAAAAAATCTCCCAATATTAAAAGAACGCATAAATAATGTAAAAGAATATAGACAACGTAGTAACAGAGAAACTACTCAAAGGCTTGCAAATTACCCCACTTTATTTGGTGAAATAAGACAGCCAAAATCAAATTATATTTTAATTCCTAATTTATCATCTGGGTTACGTAGGTACATTCCTATTGGCTTTAAGTCAAAAGATGTAATTGTTAGTAATCTAGCTTTAATAATTCCCGATGCTAATATTTACCATTTTGGGATATTAACATCTATTATGCACATGAATTGGGTTCGTAGTACATGTGGGATGCTTAGTACAAGTTTACGTTATTCTAATAAACTTGTTTATAACAATTTTCCCTGGCCAGAGTCGCCAACCGACAAACAAAGAGAAGCAGTAAAAAAAGCAGCCCAACAGGTATTAGATGCAAGAGCTGTTTTTCAAAACTCCCCTTCGGGGGGCAGGGGGGCCAGTTTAGCCGATTTATACGATTCCAATACCATGCCACCTGCATTGGTAAAGGCACACCAGCAATTAGATAAAGCAGTTGATCTTTGTTACCGCCCACAACCCTTTATTAATGAAACAAAACGCATAGAGTTTTTATTTGAGTTATACGATAAATACACAGCGGGGTTGTTTGTGAAGGAGAAGAAACCAAAAACCCCTAAACTCCCAATTAACTCCCAATAAAAAATGCGCAACTATAAACCAAGTAAAATATGGGGCTATAGCAGGGCAGATATACTTACTACAGAACTTGCACCTGTTAAATACTATATGGAGCATGAAATAATTATTGAAGACATAGCACCCATGCTGCAAGATGCTAAAATGGATGAGTTTATTGAATTGTATAAACAATATCACAGCAATTATTTTAAGTACAGCACAAAACTGGTTTTTTACACCAATGGCGCTTACGCAAGTAACATATTCCTTCTTTTTAATGAAAGTTTTTATACCACATTTAAAGAAGATAAATATTATGTAAGAGCCGATAGTTTTAAAACACTGGCATCGTACCTGGTTAAAAACCATTACCCAAACGAAACATCTTACAGCAAAGCAGTAAATTATGTTGACCGCTATGGGCCAAATGGTTTTGATGAAGGAAGAAGCCTTGTTTCAATTAAGTTTCACATCATACAAAATGATTGAGCAATTTCTGCCCCCGTAGGTAGGCCTCATCACGATGAGATTCTGCCGCCGCCTGGGTACTGAGCGAAGCCGAAGTGCAACCAGCGGCGTGGCATACTCAAGCACCTGGCTAATATAATTAATTGCCATTATAATGAGCGATAAAACTAAACTCATCAATACCTGATTGATAAAATTTAGCTGATGAATATTTGTACAATTCAGCATACAGAACTAAACCAGCAATCACAGGGTTTTGGTGGATGTAGTTTAGCTTTTGAATAAATGCTTTTTCGGTAAACAATTCTACACTCAGCGGTTCTCTTTTCCATATTTGATATGCCCGGTCGTACTTGTTAACTTTCAATTCTTCTAAAGCAATTGGCTTTTCTTGCATCATCTTTTTTTTAATGGCTTTTGCTGTATAAGTCATAAAAGATGTTTGTATTTGTGTTAGCGTGTAATGTTGTAATGGCTGCCAAATAATATGAACATGATTGCTCATTATGACGAATGCATTTACTGTTACTCTTTTTTCATCAACCAAAAATTTAAGGCAATTAACTATAATATTCTTATACTCATCTTCTTTCAACAAGTGTTTCCAGTTATAATTTGTTGCTGTGAAAAACTGCGGCCAGATAGTTGGGAAATTTATCAATCATATTTACGATTCTAACAAAATGTACGAAAATATTATAGTAAAATAATGGACCGTTGTTTATAAATGCTATTTTGCAAAAATATGATTTGACAGTAGTGGGTTAAGGCATATGTAACCTTAATCCAGACCCTCAAACTCACACTCAGCAACGCCGCTGGTTGCACTTCGGCTTCGCTCAGTACCCAAGCGGCGGCAACAGTTTACTGAGATATTGGCTTCAAACAGCGGCAAAAAAAAAGCTATTTGCAATCGATAGCTGAATATGAACATGATAAAAATAGCTGAACATACAATTACCAGAGTTATATGTCCTGCTTTTTTATGCAATACCTTCAAACTGGTATTTTAAAAAGAAATATTGAAACCCCATTTAAATGCCCAGTTATCGGCAGCTTTTGGTAAAGTGTAATAGCCGTAGCGGTAAAAAACGCCACCTCCAATACCAATATAGGCAAAGGAAAAGAGACTGCGGCGGTATATATTCTTAATCATCAGTCCCGTTTCGAATAGGCCTTTTTCCGGAGCTTTAAAAGCAATTAATTTATGAGATGTATTGTTTCGCAGCGTTCCATACCCGATGCTTTGCACCAGGGTAATTTCGGGCCTGAATGAGGTACTTTTCGGCTTAAATAAAAGATTACCAAAATTGTGCTCTACAAATAAGTTGGCAGTGCTTGCGGCAGCAAATTCATACAGGCCAACCGTTTGAAAATGCCCCTGAACATAAGCACTCACTTTTCCGGCCCTGGTAGCCCGTTCGTTAAAAAGATATGAATAAGGCACATCGCCCCAAACATGCCCGGCTTCAAGGCGCACATTTGTTTTACCCAATCGCTTTAACTCGAAAACATGGGTGAATCGAATGGCAGCTCTTGTATAATCCAGGTCGCCATTCAGCAAATTTTTTAACCCCTTTGATAATTGAAACAGCAATTCGGTTGTCGCCGGTTTGGTGCGAAGCTTTGCCCGGCCCATCCTTGTAAAACTTTCTCCACCTGTAAGCCGGAAGCCGATACCAAGCTCTGTATTTGTAAAATGCCGGAGGTTGCTGCCATTGTCTTCAAATTCATAATTATAGCCTGCAGGGTTTCGGTTTTCATTCATTAACCAGATATCTGTTTGTAAAAAAGGCCGGAGCTTTGTACTAAAATTAACTTTAAACTGCTCCACGCTGTCAAAACGTGAGCGTTGAAAATTACGCAGGCTCTGGTTTGAAAATACTGAACCATTGCGTACAAAGTAATCTACATTGCCCGGTTCTGTAATATCACGGCTGTAATCAAAACGTAAAATTGTATTTGTTCTTTGCTGTAAATTTAATTGCAGGTTGCCGCCATATTTAAAAGCCTTGTCACGCAGGCCATAACCGGCAAAACCACCAACAGAAAACCATTTGCTGAATAACGGATTCGTTTGCAAACCTGCACCAATTCTAAAACCTTCGTACTTATTGATGCCCGAGAGTATGTATTTAAAAGGTATATCAACCTTACCCCACGGAATGCCTTCAATAGAAAGTATCTGAAAAGCCTTGTTCACTTTCTCAATCATATTCTTATACTTTGCAGGCAGCATTTCATAAGTTTCGTAAGTT
>JBKJLT010000399.1:0-3971 GCA_046596765.1 Ferruginibacter sp.
TTGTTTTTCTAACGCCATATTTCAATTGCTTATGAACGCTTTTAAAATAGGAATGCAGTCTGGTAACTATCACTTTTTCTTCCTGTTCATTCCGCTTATTTGCAGGTAGAAGAAGCCGTAACAACATTTTGTTTCCGCTTTTATTTTCTGAAATTTTTTTAGCCTGGGTGATAAAGTCATCTGATAATGTTCTTTCATCATAGGCATTTGGGTCAAAGTCAGAAAAAATATCGTTATAAGAATTTAGCAGTATGCTTATCTCTGCAAGTTTCAGTAACGGATGTTTTTGAAATGGATTAATTTCCTCTATCTTTTTATTCATCACATACTGTTATTAAATTCTTTCGTTATTAAGATGATGTTCCATTCTGAAAATCCAAATTCTATCCAGTGCATCGTGTGGATTAATAAAGATTATAAAGTTTTGCACCCTCATCACTCACTGCTTTTATTCTTATTTCTTTTACACCTGCTTTTATTAGCAACTGCTGATTATTATAAATATCTTTTACAAGTACATAACCTTTTGAAAGTAACCATTCCTTTTCAGACCGGGTAAGAGAAGTGAGGCAGGTTAGCGGATACAACCCTGTACGATCAACCCAATCTTTTAGCGAATTGTGTACCGGATAGTCCCAACCAAGCAATTGCATCCCTTTACAACCTGCGTAGGTGATAGCATCGGATGTAAATTTTGAATTGGTGATAACCCAACCCGTAAAAGTCTTTTCCTTGTATTTCAAAAATTCATTTGCCAACACATCTTCAAATCTTGAGTGGATATAAAGTGGTGTTTTAACATCCACGGCAATACCGGGTTGATTTCGGTATTTGCATTCCATAAGATTTAGTTGGTTTTCTTTTTCGGCAATCACATCAATTTCGTGGGTAACACATTTTCCCTGCAATATTTTTCCTACTTCCACAGTATATCCCTGGTGTTTAAAAAGTTCGCCAATAAATTTTTCAAAGGGAAAGCCCGATGGACCAAGCTCCATAATTCCTCTTTTTAAATAGTAACGGGCAGCATGATCCTTTGAATGGTGGCGAAGTAGCCGGAACGCTTCGCCATAAATTTTTTGGGTGCTAATACCCTGATATAATTTTGGCAACAGCGTTTCAACAATCGAATTAATTTCATTTGTTGTTGCTTTTGCTCTTGCCAAAGAACTTTTCAACTTTTTAATTGAAAATGGCTCAATATCACCTGATGCTTTTGTAACTGCTATATTGCTTTTTCCATTCTTCATTATTGTTGATCTTCAGTATCTTTTTAATACTGCTTTATAGTGTAATATAAGGTTATAACAAAGTAATACTGTATTTTATAAACCATGCTGAAATAAAAAACCTTATAATTCTCACGGGCACTACAATTTTTAAAAATGTAGCAGGAGAAAATTTAAAATACCCTGCAATGAAACTTACCATGGCAAAAGGAAGCGGAGTGGTGGCGGCAAGTATAATAACTACCCATCCGTATTTTAAAAAGAGGTCACCATATTTTTTAAAATTTTTCTGAAGTACTACCAATCTCGCAATTTTTAATTTATTGAAATACCTGCCGGCTAAAAAAGCAATAAATCCGCAGAGAGAAGATATCACACCTAAAATAAGTACGATCAAAAAGTATTCATTCCAGCCCTTGGATTGATAGATCATCATAAACAATTCCGCCGGAAAAATTCCTATCAATATTTCACTGATAAAAAATGCTAACCCGGTAAGCATATAATTTCCGGAAACCCTTTGAGCAAGGTCATTAAAATATCCGCCTGCATATTTACTGATTAAGATATTAATAACAACTACCAGCAATAAAGCAATGATGGTCCAGCATATTTTTTGGATAATATATTTTTTTAAAAAATACTGGTCTGTGTAATTGCTTCTATTTTTTGCGGTCTGTTTCAATGTATATGTTTATGCTTCAATACGGAACGGATGATTTGTTGTGCATTAATTTATACAAGTGCTCTGCATCTGCCTTTCGGCACAATTCTGTTCCGGGGTTCATAGTAGCAGCCGTGCCACATGCTACACCATAATGTACAGTTTCAATTAAATTTTTATTTTTGGATAAGCTCAACACCATACCTGCTACCATACTGTCTCCTGCGCCTACGGTGCTTTTCCGTATTACTGCCGGGGGTATTATTTGTTGCGCCATTTCTTTTGTTACCAGCATGGCCCCGGCGGAACCCATTGAAACCACCACAACTTCACATTTCCCGTTTTCAATTACGGTTCTTGCCACATCATCCACCAACTCAATATTCAATTCTTCTTTTCCCGCTAATGAACTTAACTCACCGAGGTTGGGTTTTATTAAATACACACCTTCGTTAACAGCCTGCTTCAATGCTTCACCGGATGTGTCAACAATCAATCTTGCTTTTTTCTTTTTAGCAATCACGGCTACTCTTGCAAAAATATCTGTTGGCACACCGTTGGGTAAACTGCCGCTGGCAACTATATAATCCACGCCATTTATTTTTTCAATAACGTTTAAGCATTCTTTCCATTCATGCTCCAGAATATGCGGCCCCGGCATTCCAAAACGGTATTGCTGATTAGAAGCAGTTTGCACAACAATTAAATTTTCTCTTGTGCTTCCTGCTGTTTCAATTACTATGGCTGCAACTGTTTCTTTTATTAGTAAATCTGTAAATGCTTTTCCGGTATATCCTCCTGCCAGGTAAACGGCAGTAGCTTCTCCGCCTAATTTTTTAATTGCCCTGGCTACATTAATACCACCGCCGCCGGGTTCATAAAAAGGAGTTGTACACTTCAATTTCTTTTCCGGGATCAATGCAGCCACTGTTGTACTTTTATCAATGGCGGGGTTAAATGTTATGGTGATGATTGAAGGCATTTTAATAAGTTTGCATCTTTTTCTATATTACATTTCCCTGTGCTTTTGCTTTTTAATTTGAATTGCGAAGGAACATAAGTGTTTTCTTTTTCTATATAGTTAAGTTCGTTCGTTGATTTTTTATTTTGCGCCCAGCAATCAAGATTGTAAAAGGTAGTACCGGCAATATTTGACAGGGCTTCGTGGGTGGCAAATGCCTGGTGGGGAGTAATGATAACATTGGGGTAACTCATCAGTTTTTTCAATGTATCGTCTCTCATTTTTTGTTTAGAATAGTCATAAAAGAAAACGCCTTTTTCTTTCTCATAAACATCCAGTCCGAGGTAACCGATTTTACCATTATCCAATGCTTCAATTACCTGCTCTGTATTTATCACAGCACCTCTTGCCGTATTAATCAGCATTACACCGATTTTCATTACATCCAGCATTTCTTTATTAATCAAATACTTTGTAGCGGTATTAAGGGATGTGTTCAGCGTTATAATATCAGACGAACTGCACAATGTTTTTAAATCAACATACCGGAGATTATATTTTTCTTTAAGCTTAATGTTTTCTGTAATATCATAACCCAATAAATTGCAACCAAAGCCATGCAATATTTTGGCAGCAATACTTCCTATTCTGCCGGTGCCCACAATGCCAACAGTTTTTTGGTGCAAATCAAAACCCACTAAATTACCCACGGTAAAATTGTGATGATGTACTTGTTTATCAGCCAATACAATTTTTCTATTAAGTGCCAGCATCAATGCTACAGCATGTTCGGCAATGGAGTAGGGCGAATACTCCGGCACATTGGCACATTTTATTCCCAGTTCATTGGCTGTTTTTATGTCCACATTATCGTAGCCCACGGCTCTTATTGCTATGTACTTAATTCCTGCATCATGTAATTTTTCTACAACTGTAGTTGACACCTCATCTCCAGTAAATACAACCACAGCTTCATGTCCGTTTGCCAGGCTAACTGTATCAGGTATTAATGGTTCTTCAATTAGGGTTAATTCATGGTTCATTTTATTTGAGTTAAGCAAATAAGAACGTTCAAAGTCTTTTATGCTGTAGATAATTGTTTTCATTTGTTTTTTTT
>JBKJLT010000452.1:0-3178 GCA_046596765.1 Ferruginibacter sp.
CCAGGAACACTTGTTCAGCTATGTAAACAATATCAACACCATTGAAGGTGGAACACATGTGGCAGGCTTTCGCCGTTCTATAACCAGGGTTTTTAAAAGCTATGGCGAAAAAGAAGGCATGTTTGAAAAAGCCAAAGTAGAAATTGAAGGCGATGATTTTAGAGAAGGATTGAGTGCCATCATTTCGGTTAAAGTACCCGAGCCACAGTTTGAGGGACAAACAAAAACCAAGTTGGGTAATAATGAAGTAATGGGTGTTGTAGATTCCACCTTAAGCCGGGTTTTATCAGCTTTTCTCGAAGAAAATCCCAAAGATGCCAAGACCATCATTCAAAAAGTAATATTAGCAGCACAGGCAAGGGCAGCAGCCAAAAAAGCCCGTGAAATGGTACAGCGCAAGAGTGTGCTTACCGGCGGCGGCTTACCCGGTAAACTGGCCGATTGCAGCGATAAAGACCCACAACGTTGTGAGTTATACTTAGTGGAAGGGGACTCGGCCGGTGGTACAGCCAAACAAGGCCGTGACAGGAGTTACCAGGCCATACTTCCTTTGCGTGGTAAAATTTTGAACGTAGAGAAAGCAATGGAACATAAAATTTACGATAATGAGGAGATACGAAATATGTTTACTGCACTGGGTGTAAAGATCGGTACTGCTGAAGATCCCAAAGCATTAGATTTATCAAAACTTCGTTATCATAAACTCATCATCATGACGGATGCTGACGTGGATGGAAGCCATATTGCAACGTTGATCTTAACCTTCATCTTTCGCTATATGAAAGAACTGGTAGAGCAGGGATATGTATTTATTGCACAGCCTCCATTGTATCTTGTTAAAAAAGGAAAAGATCAATCTTATGCCTGGAACGACGAAGAACGTAAAGCTTTAATTAAATTATACGGACAAGGGAAAGACGAAAGTGTGAACACACAACGCTATAAAGGTTTGGGAGAAATGAATGCCGAACAGCTTTGGGAAACCACCATGAACCCCGCAACCCGTACCTTAAAACAGGTTACTATTGAAAGTTCTGCCGAGGCCGACCGTGTGTTCAGTATGTTGATGGGAGATGAAGTTCCGCCACGCAGGGAATTTATAGAAACCCATGCCAAATATGCTAAGATTGATGTGTAAAATCGCTTTTTCAAGCTAAAAATCATATTTTTTAAAATATTTTTTAATATCTTTTATCACCATTATAAAAGGGGCTTTGGCCCCTTTTATAATGGCTGATTCCGGTTTATCATATAAGAGCCAGCTGATTCCGATTTTTCAGGTAAACTACTGTCTGTTAAGGCTTTTAAGCTGAACATTATGTAATATAACTATGTTGCCAAGTATAAATTTGCTCCATATAAGTATAAAAACAGCATTAATAAATGGGGATAACATGGCGGCTTTATACTTGATTTCAAGCTGAATCAAGTACTGGATTTTTGCCAAAACCAATATTTTCTGTAGCTTGTAATCTGAAGCTTACTACTTCAACCCATATTTACTAACCATATAAATTCATTAAAATGTCAAAAATGTTAACAGCTTATTGCATGAAAACAAAGGAAAAAAACGTTCCAATGCAGGATGCAGTAATAACAAAAACTTCCCGTGGCGGCTATATGGCCCAGGGTAATGATGGCAAAGGCAATAAAATGACCACCATGCTTAGCGAAGCAACAGCATTGGAAGCCGTTAAAAACGGTGTGGCTAAAAAAGCCTGGTAATTACGTAAATTTAAAATCTCATTAAGGCCGTTCATTTAAAGATGAACGGCTTTTTTATGACTGAACATGTAAGCCAGTATTCAATAAAAGCGTTAATTTTCAGATTGTTCCTATTTATACATTTATGAAGGCGTTCGTTACAATTTTAGGTTTTTTGGCAATGGCATTTTACAGCCATGCTCAACTTAATATTTACTCTGCACTTACCATACCCGATTCGTTGCGTAAAGATGCAGATATGGTAATGCGTGAGGAAAATCTAAAAGTAACCATCAAGGATAAAAATACTGCCTGGCTGAATGTACACCAGGTATTTACTGTATTGAACGAACAGGCCAAAAAATATCTTTTTTTTCAAGAGTATTCTGATAAGTTCCGGGTGCTTGATGAAGCTGAGATAAAAGTGTATGACCTTTTGGGAAATGAGAAAAATACGTATTCAAAAAAAGAAATGACTTCAGGAAAATACGGCAATGAACTGGTGCCGGATGGAAAAATCACTTATTTCAATGTTAATGCACCATCGTACCCAATTACTGTTGAATTTAATTACAGCATAAAATATAAAGGCATTTTCAGTTTGCCGGGTTATGATATGCAATCGCCCTGGCAGTCGGTACAGCATTCGGTTTTTGAAGTAGAAGTGCCTGCCGATTTAGGAGTACGGTATAAATTAGTAAATACCAATCAGCAACCACAAATAAAACAAGATCGGGGCAAAGATGTATATACCTGGGAAATAAAAAATGTAAAAGCTTACAAGTTAGAAAAACACAGCGGCTCATCTAATGCATACGAACCGACTGTTTTGCTGGCCCCCACCAAATTTCAACTTGATGAATATGATGGTGATATGACAAGCTGGAAAAATTTTGGTGCATGGATTGATAATTTATATGCAAAAACAACCGCACTGCCCGAAGAGAAAAAAACATTTTACCGGGACATGGTAAAGAATGCTGCCACTGACAGACAGAAAGCGGAGATTTTATATAGCTATATGCAAAACAATATGCGGTATGTAAGTATACAGTTGGGCATTGGCGGGCTAAGGCCTTTTCCGGCAAGTTTTGTTGATGATAAAAAATATGGTGATTGTAAAGCACTCAGCAATTACTTAAAATCGGCACTGGATGCGGTAGGCGTTAAAAGCAACCTGTTAATAATTCAGGGAGGCATGATGCCCAGGGAAGTTTATGAAGATTTTTCGGCCAACTATTTTAACCATGCTATACTTTGTATTCCCCAGCTCAAAGATACTATCTGGCTGGAGTGTACCAGCACCACTTTACCCTTTGCACAACTTGGGCCCTTTACCGAAAACCGAAAAGCAATGATGGTTACAGAAAATGGAGGTGTGTTGGTAAATACACCGGTGAGCAATCATAAAACCAATACCGAAAGAATAAACACCATTATTGAAGTGAATGATGAAGGTGGCGCAAAAGTAAAA
>JBKJLT010000538.1:0-8254 GCA_046596765.1 Ferruginibacter sp.
GGTAAAATAATTAGGAATAATATATAGCCCAAAAAAACAATCGGTTTTATTAATTTAAAATGCATACCCGTTTTTTTAATTATTGCGTAAAAGTGCAACTGTATTGAAGATTATATAAGTTGCAGTCGTTAGAAGGGCAAAAGCTGTCGGTGAGTTTTAGATGTTTCCTTCTATTGTAATTCATACAATAAGTAATGGCTCCAAAAGGAGCCATTACTGTAATCATTTATTTTACTTGAAAATTTATTTAATTCTAAAGTTTGTCTAAATCCGGCTGCTCAACGCACCAACAAAACGTCTTCTTTATGTTTGGTTCTATGTCGTTTTCAAAAACGAGAAATGAAGACTCTGAATTGCTACAGAGTCTTCATCATTTTCGCTCATAAAACCGTATCGCATGAATTTTTATTGAAATGGCAAGTAGGTTTATTTATTCTTCTTATTTGCTTTGTATCTCATATCAGGTGTGCCATCTTTTTTTAACGGGCCACTTGCAACACCGGTTTGTGCTTTAAAGCGTTTGTCAGGCGTACCATCTTTTTTCAACGGGGCATGATTGATTGCTTTTACAACAGGTTTTGAAACTAAAACAGTTTTTACTTCCTCTTTTGAAGGTGTTACTTTTGTTTTAGTTACAGTTTTTTTCTCTTGTTTAGCAGGCGTTTTCATTGTTACTACAGGCATAGCAACTGGTTTAGCTGCAGGTGCTTTTACTTTGTTTAATGCCACCACTTTTGATGGAGCCTTTGTATCTGTTTGTTTTTTTACTACCTGCAATCTTGAAGGTTCACTTTTTTTAACTACTGGTACCGCCTGGGCAAAACTGGCAGCGCTAAAACCTGTAATGGCAAGGGCTACGATGATTAATTTTTTCATTTTATTTTATTTATATTAGAAATTGCTTACTTAAATATATGTTTCAGTTTATTATTAATGTAAAATTACACCTGCGAACAACCCTATTAATCTCCCAATAGCTGAATGGGCAAATGCTGTCGGTGAATGGGGATAATGGTGCTTTGCTGAATAGAATTATTACTGTACAAGAGTGCCCTTCGTTACTCAGGATAAACTCTACCAATGAAGCTATATAATATTACTCGTTCCTGTTAAACAAAAAAGACAGCTTCAGGCTGTCTTTTAAACTAATTAGTGAGAAATATTTTAAGATGCACTTGTGCTTATAACATGTCTTACATTTCCTGTTCTCTTTAAAACACCCCATCCCTGGCTTTCACCTTTAATGGCTCTGCCAATAGATTTAAATAGGATAACATACATCAACTGCCGGTATACAAAACGCTGTGGTAACAGCCATATTAATTTAGTAAAATTTTCTTTTTCAAACGCAAAAGCAATTACACTAACCAATATATCTATTGCCATAAAGATAAGATAATACCATTCTATTTTATGCAGGCTTTCAGGATTGTGCCTGTTGAAGATTAAACTTACTATCAACATGACGTCAGCCAGCGGAGCAAGGATGGGCAGTAATATTTGAAAGATAAGAATATTTGGAAGCGATACCATGCCCAGGCCTTTATACTTTGGGTTAAAACAGGCATCTCGGTTTTTCCAGAATGCCTGCATAATGCCATAGCTCCAGCGAAAGCGTTGTTTCATAAATTCCTTTAAAGTTTCCGGAGCTTCTGTAATGGCAACAGCCTCTGTACAATTTACCACATTATAGCCATTGCGCAGAATACGGATAGTGAGGTCGCAATCTTCCGACAGGGTATCGGTTGTAAAACCTCCTGCCTTTTCAATGGCTTCTTTTTTGAATGCACCAATTGCCCCGGGAACAACAGTAATACCATTGATTAAATCAAAAGCCCTTCTGTCAAAATTTTGAGCTGTAGTGTATTCAATACTCTGCCATTTGGTAAGGATAGTATTATCATTACCTACTTTTACATTGCCTGCTACTGCACCAACTTCTCCCTTGTTTTTAAGGGAATTCAACATCCTTTTCATCAGTTGCGTTACTGCATCAGTTTTTAGTTGTGTATCTGCATCAATACAAACTACATAATCATTATTGGTTTTGCTGATGCCATAATTTAATGCAGATGCCTTGCCGCCATTTGGCTTTGTGAGTATTTTTACTTTATCATTTTCACAAAAGGCATCCAAAATAATTTTATAGGTTTTATCTTTTGAACCATCATCAATAAAAATGATGTCAAAATCGGGATAGTCCTGTTGCAATAAATATTCAATAGTTTTTACTGCATTTATTTCTTCGTTATAGGCAGGTACAATTATACTTACAGCGGGGGGGGGTGCTAATGGAAAATTATATACCTGCTGATGAATATTATTCCTTAGTTTTTGCATAGAGGCCATTACAGCCATAATTGCTATGCGTATAAAACCTAAAATAATGGCTACCCAAAATGCGACAGTAAGAAAATGCTCCAGCCAATACCCAAAAGTTGCAATGCTGCCATTTAACTGCACCAGGCTGTTATGCACCGGAGGCATTACCACATCTTTTGTAGTGTGCAGCAAACCTGCTACTGTGGTAAACTGAACACCCTTATTTTTAAAATAATGAATGATACGGGGTAGTGCATCAACAGTTGCCTGGCGGTTGCCACCTGCATCATGAAATAAAATTATTCCCTTTTCAGGATTAGCTTCATACTGCTTAATTGTTCTTTCATAAATGCTATCAGCCGTTACTCCATTTTCCCAATCGTTAGGGTCAATACTTTCGCCAATGGCATAATAGTTTTTTTCTTTACTTAATGAAACCGGCCTTAATTCTGCTTCGGTAGTTGGTTCTGCATCGGCATTGTAGGGTGCCCTGAACAGTATAGTGCTTCTTCCTATTATCGCTTCTATCAGCAACCTTGTACTTTCCATTTCTGCTGATGCTCTATCGGTGCTTACCGCTGCAATGTTTGGGTGCGTAAAAGTATGGTTGCCTATTTCATGCCCTTCGTTATAAATTCTTTTTAGCAGCGGCAGGTTATTTTCAGCTTCCATACCTACTACAAAAAATGCAGCAGGTACTTTTTCTTTTTTTAAAATATCCAATATTTGCGGAGTATATTCCGGGTCGGGGCCATCATCAAAAGTCAGTATTACCTGTTTGTGAACGTTACCATATTTTTGTATAACATACTTTGTGGGCAGTTGTACATATTTCTGTTCGGCAATCATTCCTTCTGTGCTGTCTATTTCCAGATCAATTATTCCCGGCTCTGGTTTGGTAATCACATTCAGCACTTCGCCATCACCAATATAATCCGGCTTTTCAACAGATGCTTCTATATTTCTCAATAAAGAAAAATCAACCGGATGCTCCTGCATACTTTTATTAGTAAGGCTGCGGTTGTAGAATGTCCATAGCCTTTCATCCTCACTTCCTAATCTCCATAAGGCTGTGCCTGCTGTTCCATATTCATCAGCAAACCGAATAGTGTTGAAATTGGTAGCAGCATCGGTAAAATAAACACTGTGTTTTACATTGCCTGCATTTGTATAATTGTATTCGTTATTATAGGTATCATTATTAAAATCTATTAAAGCGTTGTATTGTTTTGCATTGGCTAACGCCTGCTGATAGGTAACGGTTACACCTTCGTTACCTGCTGCCCAATCGTATCCATAACCTGCAATACATACTATTATTTTTTCTGGTGGGATTTTTTTTGTTGTTTCGTCAAGTACTTTTTCCAGCCATTTCTGGCTGCTGATTGCACCTGGAACACTGGTGTTGTAATGCTCGTCATACGCCATCAGGAACATATAATCATTATAGGCAGATAAAGCTGTTATATTAAAGTCTTCATTGGCCGGCATAATATCCTGTGTAACAATAAAGCCCTGCGGATGTAACTTTTCGTACAGCTCTTTTTGAAAGGCAATGATGGGTTCATCTCCTTTTTCTTTAAACTCTTCAAAATCTATATTGATGCCCTGCAACTGGTATTGCTTTAAATATTTTACAATATCATTTATCAGCCGTTCTTTTTTTGCAACATTATGAAGGATGCGTTGAATGATAGTTCCATCAAATTCACCTGTCCCTAATTTTTTATTAATATTATTAATTAGTGGAATTATTTTTACATTATTATTTTTCATTAATTGCAGGGCATTCTTATCAATATCAGTACGTAAAGTATCTGCAGAAGGGTCAATAAAAAACCATTCGGGCACTACCATATTCAGTTTATCAATATTTTTTTGCAGGGAGAAAAAAGATTGGGGGTCCCAATCTACATAAAAAGCGGCTCTTACCTGCTGGCCGTTAACTTGGGTATGATTTTTTTTTAAACTGTCAATTTTTAGTTTAGCCTGCAAAAAGTTACTGAAACCTTTATACTTTTTTAATTCTTTTTCATTTAGCCCGGCAGGAGTAACAGGATTGGAAAGGCGATGCAGTGAATCATTTTCATTAACTAATATGGGTAAGCCCGGTTTTATACCTCTTGCCAGTGTAATAATAACCACAGGCACCATCAGTATTATGGCAAATAAAATAAAACGGCTTGTCCACTTAAAAGTTTGCCACCGCCATTTGCTATTGGTTTGAAATATTTGTTTTGAGCTGCCCATAATAAAGTAGTAGTAGTAATTAATATTTGCTGCACAAACTGTGCGGCGTTTTAATTTTACATTAAAGCTATATCAGGCAGGCTGTGTTTGCAATAAGGAATAGGCGGGTGGGCAAAAACTATCGGCGAAAAAGTATCGTTATCAATCCAATGATGGTTCTTCTTTTAAAAACTGCTTTATCAGGTTCACAAATTCTTTAAGTTCAGTTAAACCTTTTGTTGCCTTTTGATAATTTCCGGCGTTCAAATCAGTTTGAATATTTTCAATTTTAGTATTTGTTATTTCCATTACTTTAAGTGTATGCCGCACTTTAGAATTTTCTTTTTGCCTGTCTTTCAAATGTGTTTCAATAGAAGATAAATTATTAACCCCAATACCAATAAAGACAGACGCGATACCTGAGATGCCTATTTCCAAAGCATTGTTGACGGTAAAGAAAGTAAGAAATATTATTCCTGTACCAATAATGATAAACAGATAAACACGGGGATGGAAGAAGGTTTGCCAAAAATGGCGAAAATGTTTTTTCAGCATCTCTTATACTTTACTAATTGTATTATTCATTTAAAATTAATACAGGGTTAATCGTCAATAAAAATTAATCGTTGAAAAGGCAAAACAAATAGTTAACTAGCATCAATTAAAACGAAGCGTAAAACACTTTCGCTTCATCAATAGCTGTATTTAAAATTGATTTGATCCAAGCAAGTTGTTGCTGAAAACGCTGTTGGGTTAGGTTTTCCAATTCTATACTATCTAAATGTGGCTGTAATACTTCATTTAAGCCCATTACGGATATGGTGGTTTTCATATCGTGTGCCAACTGGCGTAAAGTGATAATATCATTTTGCTGCCATGCTTTTTCCATTGCGGCTAAATCTTCTGGGATGGCTTCTATAAATTGTTGCGTTACAGTTTTTTCGTACTCAATATTACCACCGCTTACTTCTTTCATATATTCAAGGTTAATATACTGATAAAAATTACGGGTTGAAAAGTCAGTTTGTTTACTTTGTCTTTTTGCTGGTTTATGTACCTGGGCAAACCGGGAAATCATTTCATGCAACTGCTCTTCCCTGATTGGCTTTGAAATATATTCATTCATGCCATAGGTAAGACATTTTTCTCTTTCACCGGCAAGGGCATGAGCCGTCATTGCAATAATAGGTATGTCAGATTTTAATGTATGCCTTACTTCGTAGCTTGCCGTATAACCATCCATTTCGGGCATCTGTATATCCATTAGTATAAGGCCGTATTTATTTGGATTCAATTGTAATTTATGAATAGCTTCTTTACCATTATTTACCATATCAAATGCCAGGTTCCAGCTTTTAAATAAATGGTTAATAAGGCTTTGGTTGATTTCATTATCCTCAGCAACCAAAATGTATACTTCTTCAAAATTATTCTTATTAAGTGAAGTGTATGTTTCTAAATAATTATGCTTTTCTTCTTGTACTGCAATTTTATAAGGTATAATAATATGGAAACTGGTTCCCTTACCAGGTTCGCTTTCAGTATTGATAGTTCCCTTTTGAAGCAGCACCAAATCTTTTACAATGGAAAGCCCAAGCCCGGTGCCTCCAAATTTCCTGGTAACAGCATCGTCTGCCTGTTGAAAGCGTTCAAATATGGAATTTAGTTTTTCTTTCTCAATGCCTATTCCTGTATCGGTTATTACAATGCCAGTGTTGATTATTGTATTTTTTTCACCTTCATTAGTAATAGCAATTGTTATACTTCCTGTTTGCGTAAATTTCAAGGCATTGCCAATAAGGTTTACCAAAATCTGTGTTAGCCTTGTTGCATCTCCATCTAATGTATCAGGCAATGAATCATCCACAATGGTAGAAAGTTGTATTTTTTTTTCGTTGGCTTTTCTTTTAAACATAGCTTCTACTGAATGAAGTAAACCACGAATGCTAAAAGGGGCAGATTCAATCCGGATCATACCCGCTTCTATCTTTGATAAATCAAGAATATCATTAATTATTGTCAATAAAATATCTCCTGATTTTTGAATAGTTTGCACATATTCTTTTGATTCATTATCAAGTTTTTTTCGTTGCAACAAGTTGGTAAAACCAAGTATTGCATTCATCGGTGTACGAATTTCATGGCTCATATTTGCCATGAAGTTTTCCCTTACCTGAGCAGATATTTTTACTTTTTTCTCTGAAATATTTAAGTCAGCGATTAACTGTATTTGCCTTCGGATAGTATTAATAATATACCAAAATAATGCACCGGCACTAAAAAGAACTAAGACAATTAAGATAGTGCTGAACCTTAATGCATCTGTACCACTTTTATCAATAGACAGTGTAACATTTGACGACAGTATTTTTCTGGTACTGTCAATCTTTTGAATGGCAGTTGAAATTGAATCGGTTAGTTTTTTACCTTTTTGTGTTGCAATCAGGTTTTCGGCAGCCGTTTTTCCGGTGATGGTAAAAGAGTCTAATATCTGGTGGCTTAATTTTAGTTTTTCATGTACCAGGTAATCTAATAAATCTATATATTTAACAGAGTTATCATCATCTGAAATATTTTGTAACTGGTTAAGTGCTGTTTCAATTTGCTGAATTTGTTTTCCCAATCCCTCAATATGTATAGTATCAGTTGTGGTAACTGTACCTCGTATTTTACTTTCTACACCAATTACATTTTTCTCCAGGTCTTTTAACTGGTTACTAATTTTAAACTCGTTCAGTAATTTTTCATTACCTGTAATAAGGTTGTTAATATTTTTTGATGAATTGTATTGAATATAAATAAGCAGCAGTGTGCCAAGGACAAAGCCTGCCAATATGTAAAAGATGAGCTTTTTTGCAGTCATAATACTATAATAGCGCTAAGGTAAGACAAAATTAATCTTCGTGTCTTATAGTTGGAAGCTTGATATAGCGATAAAGAAAATACACCAATAATAGAATGCTTACAATTATCCCTGCGATAACTGAGACCAGCGTTGCTGCACTCATGCCTGCATCTGATAATTTCAAGAATAAGAATGCTAATGCTATTAACAGTAGTGTATCAATAAAAAATAATATAGTATAAACAATTTTCATTTTCAAATTTTAAGAGAGGCTTCGTTTAAAACCGAAGTCGTTTTACAAAAACTAACTACGTATTATAAAAATCTATATTGTACTGTTTTATTTTTTTTACGGGGTAAAACTATGCCGCGGGTTTTTGCACAGTAAGTTGCAATCGACAAACGGGCATTTGCTGTCGGCGAAAAGGCAGTATTAAAATGGGGGAATAACGGAAGTCAGGTAAATAAACTTATAATATATTCATTCTTTTATTCAATGCTGCCCGGTAAGCATCAGCTACAGGAATCGCTTTGCCGTTTATTACTAAGGCCCCATCCTGAATGGTGTCAATCTTTATTATTGCAACAATATACGAACGGTGAACCCTGATAAATTTATTTGCTGGCAATCTTTCTTCCACCGTTTTTAATGTAGTATGTATGGCAAAGAATTTTTTATCTGTATGCAACTTTACATAGTCACCCATTGCTTCTGCAAATAAAATATCATCAAATTTAAGTCTGCGTACAATATTAGAATCTCTAATGAAAATAAACTCATCTTTATCCAGCTTGACTTCCTGCGTATTACTTTCTAATATTTCTCTTGCTTTATCTATTGCCTGTATAAAACGGGAT
>JBKJLT010000567.1:0-2546 GCA_046596765.1 Ferruginibacter sp.
AACAAATTGGTTGTATTTACCGGTGTAAGTGGCAGTGGAAAATCTTCGCTGGCATTTGATACCATTTATAACGAGGGCCAGCGCCGCTACATGGAAAGCTTTAGTGCCTATGCCCGACAGTTTGTAGGCGATATGGAACGGCCCGATGTTGATAAGATCACGGGCCTTTCTCCCGTAATTTCCATCGAGCAAAAAACTACCAATAAAAATCCACGCAGTACGGTTGGCACGGTTACAGAGATCTATGATTTTCTGCGATTGCTGTTTGCAAGGGTGGGAGAGGCTTACAGCTACAACACCGGAAGAAAAATGGTGAAGTTCAGCGAAGAAGAAATTGTAAGCAACATCTTTGAAAAATTTGAAAATAAAAAAATAAGTCTGCTGGCTCCTTTGATAAGAGGAAGAAAAGGGCATTACCGTGAACTGTTTGAAGACATTCGCAAGAAAGGATATTTAAAAGTGAGGGTTGATGGCGAAGTGATGGATTTGAAACCGAGAATGCAGGTTGACCGTTATAAAATTCATGATATAGAAGTGGTGATTGACAGGATGGCTGTAACTGATGAAATGCGTTTCAGGTTGAGTCAGAGTGTTCAAAAAACTTTGCAGTTAGGTAAAGAGTTAATGTTCCTCTTAATTAACGACGACAATAAAGTTGTACAATACAGTAAGCAATTGATGTGCGAAGAGACAGGTATCAGTTACGAAGAGCCTTCGCCCAATGCGTTTTCTTTTAACTCCCCTTATGGTGCATGCCCAACCTGCAGGGGTTTGGGCAATGTGTACACCATAGATATGGATGAAGTGCTGCCTGATAATTCAAAAAGTGTAACCGAAGGCGGCATTGTACCGCTTGGCGAAGAAAGAGATGCAAGCGTTTTTCAACAGGTGGTTGCTTTTGCAAGAAAACATAAGGTCAATCTAACTAAACCAATAAAAGATTTACCCAAACCTCAGCTTGATTTGCTTTTATACGGCGACCTGGGCATTAATGCGGAATTACAACTTGATATGAGTGATGATTCTGTACCGGAAGTATTTACCGGAAGTTACGAAGGCATTATTCCGATGTTAAAACGATGGTTCAGTTCCACACAAAGTTCGGAGATGTTGCGTAGCTGGGTTGAAAATTACATGCAACTGGCTACCTGTACATCCTGTAATGGTGCAAGGCTTAAAAAAGAAAGCCTTTGGTTTAAAATTGATAAAAGAAATATTGCCGAACTCAGCAGTTTAAATTTAGATAACCTGGCCGCCTGGTTTGATGGTATTGAATTGCGCCTGAGTGATAAACAAAACGCCATTGCCAAAGATGTTTTAAAAGAGATAAGAGAGCGGCTTCAGTTTTTATTAGATGTTGGACTTACTTACCTTTCACTTAACCGTCCTTCTAAAAGCCTGAGTGGTGGCGAATCGCAGCGCATTAGGCTGGCAACACAAATAGGTTCTCAATTGCAGGGTATCACTTATATTTTAGATGAGCCCAGCATTGGTTTGCACCAGCGGGACAACCAAAGGTTGATCGGGGCTTTGCAAAATCTGCGGGATATTGGTAACAGCGTGTTGGTGGTAGAGCATGATAAGGATATCATGCTGGCCTCTGATTACTTAGTAGACATTGGCCCCAAAGCAGGCAAGCATGGTGGCGAAATTGTTGCCATGGGAACGCCGCAAACAATCCTGGATTCCAATTCGGAAACAGCGCAATATTTACTGGGAACAAAAAGTATTGCTGTACCCAAAGAAAGAAGAAAAGGAAATGGAAAGTTTATTGAGCTAAAAGGGGTGAAGGGAAATAATTTGCAGGATGTGAATGTAAAATTTCCACTGGGTAAATTAATATTGGTTACCGGTGTAAGTGGAAGTGGTAAATCTACTTTAATAAATGAAACTTTATACCCTTTGCTGAATAAGTTTTGCTATAATTCAAAAGCAAATCCGCTTGAATATTCATCCATAAAAGGATTGGAGCAGATTGACAAGGTAATTGAAATTGACCAGAGCCCCATTGGCCGTACACCCAGAAGTAACCCTGCAACTTACTGCGGCTTCTTTACAGATATCAGAACTTTATTTGCCATGGTGCCCGAAGCTAAAATAAGGGGCTATACTGCAGGGCGGTTTTCGTTCAATGTAAAAAGTGGCCGGTGCGATGTTTGCGAAGGTGGCGGCATGAGGGTGATAGAAATGAATTTTTTACCCGATGTACATGTGCATTGCGAAAAATGTAATGGCAGAAGATATAACCGGGAGACTTTAGAGATCCGTTACAAAGGAAAATCCATCAGCGATGTGTTGGATATGACGGTTGATGAGGCAGTTGAATTTTTTCAGCCCGTTCCATATATCTACCGTAAAATAAAAGTATTGCAGGATGTTGGCCTTGGCTATATAACCCTTGGGCAAAGTGCTGTAACCCTTAGCGGCGGCGAGGCCCAGCGTGTTAAGCTTTCAACCGAACTTGGTAAAAAAGATACCGGTAAAACGTTTTATATATTGGATGAGCCTACTACCGGGCTTCACTTTCAGGATATAAAACTTTTACT
>JBKJLT010000123.1:0-4423 GCA_046596765.1 Ferruginibacter sp.
CTGGATCAACACTTCGGTTTTTGCCCGTGTTAATCCAAAGCATAAGCTCGACCTGGTAAAAGTTTTCCAGGAAAAGGGGTACGTGGTGGGTATGACTGGTGATGGTGTAAATGATGCACCCGCCATTAAGAAATCTGATATTGGTATTGCTATGGGGCTTCGGGGAACACAGGTAGCCCAGGAAGTTTCAGATATGGTATTGAAAGACGATTCCTTTTCATCTATTGTGGTAGCCATCAAACAGGGGCGTATTATTTTTGAAAACATTAAAAAATTTGTAACCTTTCTTCTTTCGTGTAACCTCAGTGAATTGCTGGTAATAGCTGTTGTAGCTATTCTGAATTTGCACTTCCAGTTATTGCCGCTGCAAATACTTTTTATAAATCTTATTACCGACCTTTTACCTGCGCTGGCTTTGGGTCTTATCAAAGGAGGTACTGATATTATGAAGCAGCCTCCCCGAAAATCATCCGAACCTATAATTGATAAAAGCCGCTGGAAACTTATTTTCTTTTATGCAATAGTTATAGGATCAGTAAGCACAGGTGCAGTGGTTTTCAATCACTATGTATACCATAATGGTGAGCCCTGGGATACTGCCATGTGCAACAACATCTTGTTCTTTAGCCTTATTTTTTGCCAGCTTTTTCATGTATTTAATATGGGTAGCGGGCCATTCTTTAATAACGAGGTTATTAAAAATAAGTATGTCTGGTTTTCAGTTACAGGGAGCATTGCCATTTTAATAGGCGCCATTCAAATACCCTATGTGCGCCAGGCATTGAATGTAATACCCATGACACTGAACGAATGGATGATCATTGTTGCTGCGGCTCTTTCTTCCATTATCATCATACAGGCAGCAAAATCTTTAAAACTTTTTAAACATAATGCACAACCAGCATCAAAATAAAGTATGATCAGCAATTTTATCAGATGGTCTTTAAAGAACCGCATGGTTGTTTTGCTGATAGCAGCGGGAGTGACTGCCTATGGTATTTATTCGGTAAACAATACTAAAGTAGATGCCATACCCGACCTGTCAGAAAACCAGGTTATCATATTTACAGAATGGATGGGCCGAAGCCCGCAGATCATGGAAGACCAGGTAACTTACCCGTTAGTAAGCAACCTGCAGGGTATTCCTAAAATAAAAAACATCCGTGCCAACTCCATGTTCGGGATGAGTTTTGTGTTTGTAATTTTTGAAGATGATGTTGACATTTACTGGGCCCGTACAAGGGTATTGGAACGGCTTAATTATGCCCAGCGTCTTTTACCTCCAACGGTTGTGCCCACATTAGGGCCCGATGGCACCGGTTTGGGACATATTTTTTGGTACACATTAGATGCGCCATCGCTTGATTTGGGAGAACTGCGGGCATTACAGGACTGGTACATCAAATTTGCTTTACAAACCGTACCCGGTGTAAGTGAAGTGGCATCTTTTGGTGGTTTTCAAAAACAATATCAAATTGTAATTGATCCGCACAAACTAAGCTATTACAACATTACTTTAATGGATGTGATTGAAAAAGTAAGAGCCAACAATAATGATGTTGGCGGAAGAAAATTTGAGATGGCAGATATGGGATATATCATCAGGGGTATCGGCTACATCACCCAGATAAAAGACATTGAAGAAATACCATTAATAACGCAGGGCTCTGTTCCCATCCGTGTTAAAGATATTGCCACGGTACAAATGGGTGGCGAATTACGTTTGGGTATTATAGAAGAAAATGGTGAAGGAGAAAAAGTGGGAGGAATAGTCGTTATGCGATACGGAGAGAACGCAAAAGAAGTTATAGATAAAGTAAAGGAGAAAATTAAAGATGTTGAAAAGGGTTTACCAGCCGGTGTAAAGTTTCATGTGGCTTATGACCGGTCAGATTTAATTGAAGCTACGATAGATACCTTAAAAAAAGCAGTGATTGAAGAGATCATTGTTGTTGCTATTGTGCTGTTCATCTTCCTGTTGCATGTACGCAGCGCTTTAGTAGTAATTATAACGATTCTGATGAGTGTCTTGATCTCCTTCATTATGATGGATTGGTTCAATGTAAGTTCCAATATCATGTCGCTTGCGGGTGTGGCGCTGGCAATTGGCGACCTGGTGGATGCTGGTATTGTGATGGTTGAAAATGCGTTAAAATCGATAACGGAAGAAGCAGAATAAAAAATTGTTATGATTTCAAATGAAGAAAGATTAAAAAGAATTGAAAGCTCCTCTGTCTTAGTAGGGAAGGCGGTGTTCAGTTCTATATTAATTACGCTGGTATCGTTTGCGCCCATACTCTTCCTGGAAGGCCAGGAAAAAAAATTATTTACACCACTGGTTCTTACAAAGACTTTTGCAATGATCGGTTCTGCTTTAGTCGCTATTTTTTTGGTGCCGGTGTTAATGGCAATATTGCTAAAAGGTAAAATGCGGCCCGAAAAAAAGCATCCTGTTTCCAGGTTTTTTCTTTGGCTATATAATCCAATAATCCGCTGGTGCCTTCGCTGGAAGAAAACAACAATTCTGATTGCATTTATATTAGTTGTTGCAAGCATTCCATTCGTAATGCGGTTAGGTTCAGAATTTATGCCACCCCTGGATGAAGGTTCGTTGTTATTTATGCCGGTAACGCTTCCGGATGTTTCCAACACCGAAATAAAACGCATCATGCAGGTACAGGATAAATTGATTAAGACAATGCCTGAAGTGCATAATGTATTGGGGAAAGCAGGAAGAGCAAACACGGCTACCGATAATTCTCCCATCAGTATGATTGAAACCATTATTTTACTAAAACCGCAATCCGAATGGCGAAAGGGAATGACGAAAAATAAGATCATTGAAGAATTGAACAGTAAGCTGCAAATCCCCGGGGTAATTAATGGATGGACACAGCCGATCATAAACCGTATCAACATGCTTTCAACCGGCATCCGTACAGATGTAGGCGTAAAAATTTATGGCCAAAGCCTTGATTCAATTAACGTGCTGGCACAACAGTTTAAAGTTGCATTAACAGGTGTGGAAGGAGTGAAAGATCTATATGTAGAACCAATTGTTGGAGGTAAATATGTTGAAATAAAAATTAAACGGGAAGAGATTGGCCGTTATGGTTTAAGTGTTGATGATATTAATATGGTAGTTGAATCTTCCATTGGTGGAATGAACATTACCAGCACCATTGAAGGGCGCCAACGCTTTTCAGTTAATGCCCGTTTTGCACAGGATTTTCGTAACAATATAGAGCAGTTAAAGAACCTGTTGGTTACCAGCCCCAGCGGGCCCATTCCACTTTCGGCTGTTGCAGATGTGAGCATAGCCGAAGGCCCGCCTATGATCACCTCAGAAAATGCGATGCTGCGTGGCACATTGTTATTTAATGTACGGGAAAGAGATTTAGGCAGTACCGTAAATGATGCAAAAAAGAAACTGGAGAGCTTAGTACAAAAATTACCGAAGGGATACTTTATAGAATGGAGCGGCCAATACGAAAACCAGGTAAGAGCAGAGAAACGGTTAAAGATTCTCATACCAATTGTGCTGCTTATTATTATGGTCATTTTATATTTCACTTTCCATACGTACCGGGAGGTATTGATTGTACTGTCCAGTATTCCTGTTGCACTGGTAGGCGGAGCATATTCTCTTTTCTTTTTTGATGTAAACTTTTCGGTAGCAGTGGCTGTTGGCTTTATTGCCTTATTTGGTATAGCGGTAGAAACGGGAGTACTTATGTTAGTGTACTTAAATAACGCTTTATTCATCAAAGTGCGTAAACAAAAGGAATTGGGCCAGCCCCTAAAAAACAGCGACATAGAAGAAGCTGTTTATGAAGGTGCAGCGCTCAGGCTCAGGCCAAAATTAATGACTGTATTGGTGGATATATTTGGTTTATTACCGCTGTTGCTGGCAACGGGCACAGGCAGCGATGTAATGAAGCCCATCGCTATTCCTTTTGTATTTGGGCTGGTTACCTCTACATTTTTTGTATTGATTGTTTTACCTGCGATGTACGCGTTGGTTAGACAAAATGAATTGAAGAAAAGAGGAAAAGTAATAATTGAAGAATTAAAAGATTAAAAAATGAAAAAATTAATAGTCATATTACTTATTATGCTTTCGGGCAAAATAAACTTCGGGCAGCAGGTTTTACAACTCAATGCCGTTATAGATTCTATTCAACAGTCACATCCTTCCATAAAAATGTATAATGCTGAAATACGCTCCATGGATGAAGCGGCCAAAGGCGCAAAAAGCTGGATGCCACCGGAGATAAACACAGGACTGTGGATGGTGCCATATAAAACCGGCTTGTGGAAGAAAAATGATATGGGTGAAACAGGTATGGGGCAATATATGATCGGTGGCCAGCAAATGTTTCCCAACAAAAAGAAACAAAATGCAGACGCCGCTTACATGGGA
>JBKJLT010000105.1:0-7318 GCA_046596765.1 Ferruginibacter sp.
CGTATTCGTGAAGATATACTGCAAAAACTTGTTGCCGCTAAATCAGGTGATACCACTGCATGGAAAGAAAAACTGCTGCATAAAAACTATGATACCATCAACCAGCCCCGCATTGGTCAATTACGCAAACTATGGAAAGAAGCATATAAACTGGATCTGGATAATAAAGTTCATCCGCTGCTGTTTCGCATCCTCTGTGGTTTTTTAGATCAGGGTATTGCTGTTGAAGCATTTCCTTTTGCCAACAAAAGTTTTACAGAAAGTATAAAAGAGCTGGAGCAAAATAGCTTTGTAAGTTTCTTTAAAACAAAAGCAGTTAGAGAAAAATTTCTGTCCGGCAATTATTCTGTAACAGAATTGTTGAAGCGCATTGTTGGGCAGGAGGAATATTTTGAACAATATCTTTTTGATCAGCATTTTGCACATCACGGGTGGAGCGGTTTTATAAATGCACTGGAAGATAATCCGCAAACGTTGCTCGACAATAAAAAAATTACGTTTACAGAATTTGCTGCTTTTGAATTGTTGCTGGAACTTGATGCAGTAAATCATTGCCTTGGAAATAAATGGGAGCCATTATCTACCCATGCCGCTGCCGCACCTGATAATTTGCTGGCCGATGTTCCTAAAACAGAACTGGCAGAGGTAATAGAGATTTGGCAGAATGCTTTTGAATGGAGTTATTACGATTCTGTGCTGAAAGGAATATTGCTTGCCAATGAAAGAAGAGAGTTGAGAAATAATGGAGTAGCTGCAGTAATTCCATTGGTTAAAAACAACACCTCATTACAGGCTATTTTTTGTATTGATGAGAGAGAAGATTCAATACGCCGCCACATTGAAGCCGTTGACAGATCTGCTGAAACTTTTGGTGCTCCCGGCTTTTTCGGTGTGGAGTTTTATTTTCAGCAACAGGGTAGCAAGTTTTACGATAAACTTTGCCCGGCACCGGTAACACCCAAATACCTGATCAAAGAATCTGATGCAAAAATGGTGAGAGAAGAAGAACTCATCTATACCAAATATACACATGGTATTGTATCAGGATTTTTCCTGAGTATAGGGTTCGGTTTTTGGGCCTTTGTAAAAAAGTTGCAAATGTTGTTTCGTCCTAAAATGAGCCCGGCTATTTCAAATGCATACGGGCACATGGATAAACAATCTGTATTAACCATCGAGAATAAATCTCCAAACGATGTGGAAAATGGTTTGCAAATCGGCTACACACTTGATGAAATGGTTACCAGGGCCGAAGGATTTTTAAGAGGCATTGGTATGGTTAAACATTTTGCATCCGTTGTGTACATTGTGGCGCATGGCAGCAGTAGTGCCAATAATCCGCACCATGGCGCACATGATTGTGGTGCCTGCAGCGGAAGGCCCGGCGCTACCAACGCACGGGTGCAATCTTATATTTTAAATCATAAAAAAGTAAGGGAAGCACTGGCCGCAAAAGGAATTGTAATTCCGGATACCACACAGTTTGTGGGCAGCATGCATGATACCGCTGCAGATGTAATGGCTTATTATGATGAAGAAGTGCTCACAACAGAAAATACAAGCGCCCATATCCTTAACATTCAAAATTTTGAAACCGCTTTAAACCTGAATGCAAAAGAACGAAGCAGGAGGTTTGCATCTATCAATACCAAACAGGAACTGGAGCAGGTTCGCAAAGCCATCCATAACCGTTCAGTTTCTTTATTTGAACCAAGGCCTGAATTAGGACATGGAACCAACACGCTGGCCATCATTGGCCGCAGGCAGGTAACCAAAGGTTTGTTTTTAGATCGTCGTGCTTTTTTGAACAGTTACGATCATACCACAGATGCTGATGGCGCAATTCTATCGGCAGTAATGCGACCCATTGGTTTGGTTTGTGGTGGTATTAATCTTGAATATTATTTTTCGAGAGTTGATAATATTAAAATGGGTGCTGGTACCAAACTGCCACATAATGTAATGGGCCTGTTTGGCGTGGCCAACAGCAGCGATGGTGATTTACGCCCCGGTTTGCCCTGGCAAATGATTGAAGTGCACGACCCGGTAAGGTTACTGGTGATTGTTGAACACAAGCCGGAGATTGTTTTAAAAGCCATTCAATCATCGCCCGAAGTATTTGAATGGTATAATAATGAGTGGGTGCATATTATAGCGCTGCATCCGCAGGAACAACAGTTTTATTATTTTAAAAACGGGGTGTTTGAAAAATATGATCCTATTACGGTTACCGGCGAAATAAAAACAATTCACAACATGGAAGAATTTATTGAAGGTGCCAGAGAAATGGAAACCAACCATATTGTACATGCAACAGAAGAAAATCTGCCGGTGTATATGTTGGATTGAGTTAAAATTATTCCTGTAATCTGTAAGAAAAAAATATTAAATGAACCAATTACTTATCTTATTTATAGCCATACCATTACTGTCATTCATGGTAAGTCTGTTCTGGCAAAACAAAAGTGAAAAGGCAATAGGTGGTATTGTACGGTTTACCAAGGTTTTGTATATTCTGGTTTCGGTTTCTTTTGCAACATGGTGGGTTATTAACGGGCTTCAACCCGTAAGCTATCACATGGCCACATTATATCAAACAGATCATTTTGTTTTTGCTTTACAATTGTATTACGATGAAATAACCGCAGTGTTCAGCATTGTTGGTGCATTACTATTTTTTCTGGTAGCTACATTCAGTAAGTATTACATGCACCGTGACCAGGGTTACAAACGTTTTTTTAATACGATTCTTTTATTTGCGACAGGTTACAACTTTATCATTTTATCAGGCAATTTTGAAACCCTTTTTATCGGCTGGGAAATAAAAGGCCTTTGTTCTTTTTTATTGATTGCTTTTTACCGCAACCGGTATTTACCTGTTAAAAATGCTTTTAAAGCAATTTCTTATTACCGGATGAGCGATGTGGCTTTAATGCTTTGTATGTGGATGATGCATCATCTTACAAACCAGAATATCAGTTTTAATGAGCTGGGCGAAGCTAAGGAACTGGCTGTAGCAACCGGAAGCATAAGCATGGCAGTATTTATTGTTTGTATGATGATTTTACCTGCCGCCATCAAATCGGCACAGTTTCCTTTCACCTCCTGGTTACCCAGGGCCATGGAAGGGCCAACATCTTCTTCGGCAATTTTTTATGGCTCGCTCAGTGTGCATATTGGTGTTTTTTTATTGCTGCGTACGCATCCTTTTTGGGAAGATATGTTGTGGGCAAAAATAGTCATAATCGTTTTTGGTGCAGTAACCGCCATTGTGGCTACATTAATTGCCAGGGTGCAGCCTACAGTTAAAACCCAAATTGCATATTCATCTGCTGCGCAAATAGGGTTGATGTTTATTGAGGTAGCCATTGGCTGGCATTGGCTGGTGCTGGTACATTTTGCCGGCAATGCTTTTTTAAGAACCTACCAGTTGCTGGTTTCTCCTTCGGTATTAAATTACCTGGTGCATCATCAATATTTTCATTACATAGCTCCTGTACAAAAACCGGTTTCAAAATTTAAAGCCAGCCTGTACACGCTTGGCATTAAGGAATGGAATTTAGACAGCATGATGTTTACTTATTTATGGAGCCCGTTTAAATGGCTGGGAAAACAATTACAGTTTTTACAATCTAACATTTTTATCGCAATTCTTTTTGCAACAGGTCTTGGCTTTTTAATTCTTGGATTTACAAAGCCGGAAATAGTTCCTGCATTCAACGGGGCTTTGCCCATCATGCTAATGAGTATTGCACTGGCTGTTATTCTTTTTGCTTTTTCTTTTCGTCAATCGGCTTTAAAAGCGTGGATATACTTGATAACGGCGCATTTATTCATCATAGCGGCAGTGCTTTTTAATGCACCACACATTAACGCAATTGAAATTATATTTTATATCAGTGGTATTATGCCGGCATTTTTACTGGGCTACTATTGCCTGCAAAAAATCAAAGCAATTGATAACGATATTTCTCTCAATCAATTTCATGGGTACGTGTACGAGCAGGAAACAACCGGGCTGTTATTTTTATTTGCAGCCATCGGTATGCTGGGCTTTCCGGTAACAGCGGCATTTATTGGTATTGATGTGTTGTTTACTTATGTGCATAGCAACCAGGTAGCGTTAATTACTTTACTTGGATTGTGTTTGATCTTTATTGAGCTGTCGGCTTTTAGAATTTTGCTACGTATTTTTATGGGGCCTCATAAAAAATTAAATCACCCGGTGGCATTTCGCTCTTCTTAAAATGAAAAAATATTTTTTAGCCCTGTTTTGTTTTAAGTTTTTTATCCAGTGATCAAAATAACAGATTAAGCGATTATAACAATATCAACTGGGCTCAGCTATTCAATACGATCAAACTTGATAAAAATGGAGCCTGCATGTTGAACCCCAAAACGACATTCGTTTAAACTAAAGCAATTACTTTCAATTCAAAGCCCTTAACTGGCCACCACACTGCTCCTTTCCGTTGTTCGACCCCCATCAAACAATTCTTACATCATTTAAAAACAATTATTTTTTCCTTATGCTGCTAAACACCAAATCTTCCAGAAATGAAACGACTTTCATTTCATCTTTGGTTTTACCAAAATCTGTCAATGACGGAAGGTTGTACATGAAAAAATTTTGAAAATGTGCCATTTCAATAATAGTACTTGCCAATGACCTTGGATATTTATATTGGGGGTTACACTCTAAAATAATATCGGCAATAACGGCACAAAGGTCTTTGTAGGGTTTAAATAACTGCTCCTTATTATCTTCTGACACATGCCTGGTTAAATAGGCTTTTGAGCCTTCTGCAATTATTATCTTATGCAGTAAGTCTTCGTTAATATGAATTGTTTTATCATCATCAACTACAGTAGTAGCTAACAGTTGAATTACTTTCTTAAGTTTAACTGCCGGGTCTTTAATATTATTTGTGTTAAAGATTAAACGGTATTGTAGCCAACCCCAGTACCATGCTGTAATATAAATCAGCACCCGGTGTTTGTTTTCAAAATACCTGTATATGCCAGCTTCTGTTGTCCCAATATGTTCTGCCAGTTTTTTAAAGGTGAAAGATTCAAACCCATTTTTATAAATTAACTGAATGCTGTGCTGAATTATTTTCTTGCCTAACTCCGTTTGTTCAGGGTCACGAAGAAACAGCTTTTCATTCATTTTTATTTGTAGTTGTACTTCCATTTTTTAGCTACGGTTTTATTGTGGCACCAGATGTTTTAAATGCAGATAACGATAATGTACAATGCTGTGCCGTACAAAAATAGTAAAAAGTTTTACAATTCTATGAGATAGTAATACTATCATTTAAAATAATATCCCTATCTTCGTTTCACTAAATCAAAAATCAACTGATTATGGAAAAGAAAAAAAATATGTTCAAAGAACTGAAAAGCGACCTGCCAGCGAGCATTGTCGTTTTTTTTGTAGCCGTTCCTTTATGCCTTGGTATTGCTTTGGCATCAGGTGCGCCACTGTTTGCAGGCATAATAGCAGGCATTGTAGGTGGTATTGTAGTGGGCATTGCCAGTGGTTCTCCACTTGGAGTTAGCGGACCTGCGGCTGGATTAGCAGTAATAGTTTTAACTTCTATCGCTACGCTTGGTTCATGGCCTACTTTCTTACTTGCAGTGGTTATTGCCGGAATCCTGCAACTTATTATGGGTTTTGCCAAAGCAGGTTTTATAGCCTACTTCTTCCCCTCATCTGTAATTAAAGGAATGCTTACGGGCATTGGGCTTCTAATTATTTTAAAGCAAATACCCCATGCCATTGGGTATGATAAAGATGCCGAAGGCGATGATGCATTTTTTCAGGTAAGCGGTGAAAATACTTTTTCAGCTTTTGCAAATGCATTTAATGCAATCACTCCCGGCGCATTGCTTATAGCTGCAATTTCATTAGCAATATTAATTTTTTGGGATAAAGTATTGACGAAGAAGCACAAAATATTTCAATTTATACAAGGCCCGATAGTGGTGGTTATTCTCGGTATTGTGATGAATTATATGTATCAGAACGGAATATTAAATTTTAGTTTAGCTGCCGACCAGGTAGTGAGGCTTCCTGTGGCACACAACTTATCGGAGTTTTTTAACCAATTTACTTTTCCCGATTTTTCGCAGATAACAAATTTCGAAGTTTGGAAAATCGCTATTGTATTGGCCATTGTTGCCAGCCTTGAAACACTGCTTTGCGTAGAAGCAACGGATAAAATGGACCCTGATAAAAGAATTACACCCACCAACAGGGAATTAAAAGCACAGGGCTTAGGTAATGTTGTATCAGGTTTAATTGGCGGCTTGCCTATTACACAGGTTATTGTACGCAGCACTGCTAATATAACTTTTGGCGGCAAAACAAAAATGAGCACCATACTACATGGACTCTTTTTATTAATAAGTGCCATTACCATTGCACGCTTAATGAATATGATTCCATTGGCAAGTTTGGCGGCGATCTTATTAATGGTAGGTTACAAATTAGCAAAGCCTGCTCTCTTTAAACAAATGTTCAAACAGGGTTGGGAGCAATTTATCCCTTTTACAGCAACTGTTGTAGCCATCCTCTTAACCGATTTATTGAAAGGTATTACGATAGGGATATTGTTTGGCATCTTTTACACCCTGCGCCATAGTTATCGCAACTCACACCATTTGAAGGATATTGTAACTACAGAAGATGGAACACAGGTGCATCAACTTGTACTGGCGGAAGAAGTTTCATTTTTTAATAAAGCAAATGTTATGAACGCTTTGGATGTAATTCCTAAAAACTCAAAAGTAATTATAGATTGTACCCACTCAAAATCTATTTCATATGATGTGGTAGAAATAATACAGAACTATAAAATAAATGCAAAAACAAAAAACATAACAGTTGAAACCATAAATTTTATTGAACCAAAATAATATCATCACCAATTTAAAACAAAATAAAACAATGAAAACATTAACTAAAGAAATGCAGGCAGCCATTACGCCAGTATTAGCAATGGAACTTTTAAAAGAGGGCAACAAAAGATTTGTAAACAATCTTAAAGTAAACCGAAACCTGTTGCAACAGGCAAATGAAACATCTGACGGGCAACATCCTTTTGCCGTTATCCTGAGTTGCATTGATAGCCGAACATCTGCCGAACTGATATTTGACCAGGGACTGGGCGATGTATTCAGTGTTCGTATTGCAGGCAATATTATTAACGAAGATATTTTGGGCAGCATGGAGTTTGGTTGCAAAGCTGCGGGCTCTAAAATAATTGTTGTATTGGGCCATACCAAATGTGGCGCTGTTAAAGGCGCCTGCGAC
>JBKJLT010000118.1:0-4676 GCA_046596765.1 Ferruginibacter sp.
GCCATCCTGCGGCACAAACTGCATCATTTTACCGGTAGTTATTGCCGATGATGTTTTACGGTAATTGGCCAGCACAGAAATATGATTCCATATTTCGTTTTCCTTTGCATTGCGTCCCGCAACAGTAAATTTATTCATCCTGTCTTCTTTCCAGCCACCTAAAAAATCCTGGCGAACATAACCGTCGTTGGGGCTTGTAGTGCCCGTCATGCCTATCTCTCCGCCATAATAGAATTGCGGTATTCCCCTACAGGTTAATAACCAGTTGACGGCTGTTTTATATTTTTCCATATCCTCATTAACCACCGAATAAAACCTCGCCATATCATGATTATCCAAAAAGATAACATTGCGCATGGGATCTTTATAAACAAAATCCTGGGCTAATGCAGTGTATAATTTATTGACACCATCCGTCCATCCAAAATCCTTCGTCAGTGCATCTGTAATTCCCCATAATGTTTGAAAATCTGTAGGCGCCTGCAGATTACTTTTAAAAGGGATGTTGAAATTGTTCTGTACAAAATAACTTTGGTTAGGCACACCATGCACCCAGGTTTCGCCAAACAAAGTAATTTTTGGATATTCAACTTCCAAAGCTTTATTGCAGCGGTTCATAAATTCAAGATCGTTGTATGCATAGGTATCTATACGCCACCCATCTATTCCAAATTCTTCTACCGTCCATAAAGCATGTTGAATTAAAAAATTGACAACATATGGATTGGTTTGATTCAGGTCGGGCATCAGCGGTACAAACCAGCCATCAGCCATTACTTTATAATCTGCTTTACTTGCATAAGGATCAAAAAGCGTCTGGTCTTTGTAACTGGTTTGAGTATAAGATGGCCATTGATGCAGCCAATCTTTCATAGGAGCATCTGCTACTGTAAAGTGATAAATACCTACGTGATTGTACACTGCATCCTGAATAACCTTCATCCCTTTCTTATGTATTGCATCAACCAGTTCCAGATATGCTTTATCACCGCCCAACCTTGCATCTACCTTATAATGATTGGTAAAAGCGTACCCATGTTCGGTACGGTTATCCATATCATTTTCAATAACCGGGTTAAGCCATAATGCTGTAACACCAAGCGATTGCAGATAATCGAGGTGATTTTGAATACCCTTTAAATCGCCGCCGTGGCGGTTAAAAACCGTATCTCTTCTCAGGGTTTGGTCACGCATTCCGGGAACCCGGTCGTTGCTTTCATCGCCATTACTAAACCGATCGGGCATAATGAGATACATAAAATCTTTTGAAGTAACACCCTGTGCAAAAGATGAACCGTTGCCAATACGCCGTGCTTTCAACTCATAAGACAGTTCCATATTCTTCACAAATGGAAAACTTATTTTTCCCGGCTTTGCAGTTGCATCAATGGCAAGGTCTAAAAAAATATAATTGGGGTTTTCTACCCGGTTTATTTTTGTGAGTTTTACGCCTGTTGCCAGTGTAACACCCTGTGTCCCCATTTTTATCATCTGAAAATTATCTGCCACATTTTTTCCATGCACCATAACCTGCAGCTTATTCCACTTCATGCCGGCCCACCAATGTGTGGGATAGCAATTGAATGCTGTTGTTTGAGCAAACGCAGAACTAAAAAATCCAAATAATAAAATGAACAAATAATACTTTTTCATACGCATTTTTAATGTTTAATTTTTTCGTCAGATTTATCATTAACAACTATATTCATAAACCCACCAATGATCATTGAAACCCCGCCAATCACTAATGCATAAATACTTTCCCCGTTAAACAAACTTTTTACAAAAAACCCTAAAATGGCTGCAGCCAGAATTTGCGGAATAACAATGAAGAAATTAAAAACCCCCATATAGAAGCCCATCTTGTTTGCAGGCAGCGCTCCTGATAAAATGGCATAAGGCATGGTTAAAGTTGACGCCCATGCCATGCCAACGCCAATCATCGGCAACAATAACATATTTGGAGTTTTGATAAACAGCATAGAAACCAATCCAATACCTCCCATAAAAAGACATACCATATGCGTATATTTTCTTCCTATTTGTTTTGCCAGCATGGGTAACAAAAAAGCTGCAATGGCAGAAACTCCATTGTATACCATAAACATAACTCCAACCCAATCACCGGCATCCTGGAATATTTTTGAATCTTTATCAGCAGTGCCAAAAGCATTCAATGCCACTGCAGAAGTAGTATATATCCACATGGCAAAAAAAGCGATCCAGGTAAAGAATTGTACAATCGCCAACTGCATCATTGTTTTGGGCATTTTAAAAATGCCCGTGGTAATTTCTTTTATACCGTTTAAAAGTCCCTTGGTTTTCAATTTTTCCTGTTCCCAAGTTTCAATGTTTTCAGGGGGAAATTCTTTGGTTGTAAAAACTGTCCATAACACTGAAACTAAAAAAACCACGGCACCAATGTAAAAAGAATACTTTACTGAATCACTGATTACACCGGGGGCTGCAGTATTGCTGATATTAAAATAATTGGTGAAAATATAAGGTAACAATGATGCAATCACTGCCCCTAAACCGATAAAAAATGTTTGAGCAGCAAAACCAGTTGTTCTTTGCGAAGACGGGAGCTTATCACCAACAAACGCACGGAAAGGCTCCATAGAAATATTAATGGAAGCATCCAGCACCCACAATAAAGTTGCGGCCATCCATAATACACTGGACTGTGGCATTAAAAACAATGCAATTGCCGAAAACAAGGCACCAATAAAGAAAAATGGCCTTCTTCTGCCCCATTTCGGGTGCCAGGTACGGTCGCTCAAATAACCAATAACCGGTTGTACCAGCAACCCTGTAATAGGTGCGGCAATCCAAAGAAATCCGATCTTATCAATTTCGGCACCAAGTGTTTCAAATATCCTGGAAACATTCGCATTTTGCAAAGCAAATCCAAACTGGATTCCAAAAAAACCAACACTCATATTCATTATTTGCTTTAATGAAAGTTTTGGTTTATTTTCTATTGACGGGTGTTGGGGGGATGTTGTTTCAATGTCAGACATAGCAATCGTTTTTGTAAATATAGCAATTGTGTAAATAATACACTTTGATAAAAATACAATAAAAAATAATACCGATTGTACTTTTTAGACAGGCCAACCGGTATTTACCCCACAGGGCCCTGCGGGCAAAAGCTTACGCTCAAAGCCATTGCACATCCCTTCGGCTATGCTCAGGATTCAGCCAACACACATTAGCCTATAATGAAATTATATTTGGTATAACCCGGCAAAAATTATTCTGCCGGGTTATGTATGGTTTGAATCTTTTTATTGATAATCGTAAACAAGGCAGGCCCAGGGAGCAATGTTCAATTCCTGTTTGGCTTTCAAACTTTCTTTTTGTGATGAAAAAACATTTACCGGGTTGCCGTTAACTGCTTCATCGGTAATGCTGAATTTTTGCGGCTGCTTTGACAGATTTAGAATGACAATAACTTTCTTCCCTGCTTTTTCTCTTTGATAGGCAAAGATCGAAACATCGGAAGTACTTGCTAATCTTTTATACGATGCATCGGCAGCCAGCGCTGTGTTTGATTTACGTAGTGTAAGCATGGTTTTATAAAAAAGAGCCATTTCTGTTTCGCCGGCCCAGGGTATGGTATCTTTTATAAAAAACTTCAACCGTTTTTTATTCATGGCTTCCTGTCCATTGTAAATCAGCGGTACGCTCTGGTACATGGTTTGAGTTAATACAGCAAAGGTTTTATAAGCATCGCCATACTTTTCAAACTCAGTTCCATTCCAACTGTTCTCATCGTGGTTGGAAGTAAAATACATCCGGTATGCATTTGCAGGAAAACTATCTATACCGGCATTAATAAGTGAATCAAGCTGCTTAATATTTCTTTCGCCTTTATAAAGTTGCTGCATAAAGTGCATCATGCTCCAGGCATAGGTTTCATCAAATCCTGCTGCATGCAGAACCGATTTTTCTCCTTCGGCAAGCATAAAAACATGTTTTATTTTTTTCAGTTCAGTAATACATTCTTTCCAGAAATCTAAAGGTACTTCTTCTGCCACGTCGCAACGGAAGCCATCAATCCCGGTTTCGGTAAGCCAGAACTTCATGGCCGCAATCATGCTGTCTCTCAACTCACGGTTTGCGTAATTTAATTTCCGCACATCTGTCCAGTCGAATGGTGCAACAAAATTACCGGCCGAATCTTTTACATAAAACTGTGGATGCGTTTTTACCCAATTATTATCGGGCGAGGAATGATTAGCAACCCAGTCTGTAATAACTTTAAAACCCATAACCTGTGCTTTTTTTACAAAAGCTTTCCAGTCTTCCATCGTTCCGTAGTCGGGATTAAATGCCTGGTAGTCTTTTACAGCGTAGTAACTGCCCATATCTTTTTCAGTCATTTTGCGGCCCTGCAAACCTATTGGTGTTACGGGCATGAACCAGAGTATTTCAACACCCATATCTTTTAAACGTGGTAATGCTTTTTCAAATTCTATTATGGTGCCTGCGGCCGAAAACTGCCTCAAGTTTACTTCATAAATATTGCTTTGGGCACTCCACGCCGGATGCACACCTGTTTCAACAGTTGCTTCCTTTTCTTTTTCCTTTGGATTATTATTACAACTTTCGTTAAAGAAGAATATTGATGCAAGTATTAAAGCAGATGCCAGGTGTTTGTTTTTCATACA
>JBKJLT010000139.1:0-7032 GCA_046596765.1 Ferruginibacter sp.
ATGGCCGAGAAAATTGTTTTTGTAAATATTTCGGACATCATGTACTGCGAAGCCAATGGTGCTTATACCACTGTTTTTTTACAGGACGGAACAAAACTGGTTGCATCTAAATCTCTCGGTGATTTCGAACTGCAACTTCAAGGCAACAAATTCTTCCGTATTCACCACCACTATCTTATCAGCCTTAACCAGGTAAAGGAGTTTCAACGCTATGACGGAGGTTATGTGATCATGGAGAACGGTAAACAATTGGAAGTATCGCAGCGGAAACGGAAAGATTTTTTGGATGCGATACAGGGCATTGTGGTATGATCTTTAAACTTCGGTTCGTAGCGACACGTACTAAGGCAGCGAGTTCTTTTTTTGCTTTTGCTGATGCGTTTTTCTTCATAATAATTTTGAGCAATTAGGCGAAGTTTTTCAGCCGGTTGAATCATACAGCAGTTGCCCACTGATAAAGTATCCACTCTTTATTCGTTTCAATGAAATAATTTTCTTCATCCCAGGTATCATCAAAGCAAATAACCTGCATTATTTCATCTTTAATAATCAGTTCAGTAAAAGGTTGGGCTTCTTCATTTTTACTAAACTCAAAACCGGGTTCGGCAGTAATGGCATTAATAAATGCGCTGTATTTCTCCCAAAAGCTTTCTTCACTTACAGGCAGACCTTTGTCGCTTGTAAAAGCTTTTTCTGACAGAACAAAATTTATAAAATCAGATACTGTTGGCGAACCGGTTCCCCATGTTCGTTCCCATATTTTTAATGCATTACATTCCTTTTGCAGTAAATAAATGATAGCAGCCGCAGCCGATGCTGTAAATGTTTTGGATAAGGTTATTATGCCGGCCCGGTTCCAAAACCGGTTGTTGGTACTTAAGTCGTAAAAGTCAGCTTTTTGCCAGGTTCCATCGTGTAACAAATGTTCATCTACTGCGTCTGCTAAAGTATATAGATTCATGATGAAAAAATATTAGGTAATGAGGCAACAACACAATTGCTATATTATCCTGGTAATGAATAATCAACCCAAAATCATCACTAATCATTCCCCCTTCCCTTTATCCCCCACAAACCACTGCTCTTTATTTTTAAACAGCACATTAAAAGTTGTTAGTGATCCATAGCAACGGGTAATGTATTGCTGTATGTTTACTTTCTCTTCATCGGTAAGTTTTTTATGGCTGTTTATGTTTTGTTCCAGCACACGCAGGCGGTCACGCAGCATAACTATTTTGTGAAAGAAATCATCAATAGGAATATCTTTTGGCTTTAATGTTTTATCGGCAGATTGTAAACTCATGGTACCGCCAATCCATTTATCGCCAATGGGTACAATCTCTGTAACATCGGCCCACTGCCGTAAAATTTTTAATAAAGATTTTTCTACTGCCGATACAGTTTCTACTTCGGTAGTTACATTCTCTGCAATGATCTCATCCAGGTGTTCGTCTGTTTTGTCAATTTCTTTTATACCGTGATGGATAAAGGAAATGAGATAGGTAGCGTATTTAACGCCTACAATAACGCCGGGTCCGTATTGGGTGTGCTGCAATCGTGTGCCAATGCCAAGGTTAAGTTGTTCAGGTTCCATAACTTATAAATTTTTAACCAGTAATTTTAAAATGAAAATACCGCTCTTTTTTTAATTTCTCGTTTCTCAGGGTAATTTTGCGGCCTGCTGCTTTAATAATTCAATTTTAAAAGCGTAGGAAGCATTTAAAATGTATTTATTAAAAGTAAGTTCATCAGCCGTACTGGCAAACTCGTAAGTGGGTAAAAATCTTACCATAAAACTATCAAGCTCTGCACCCTTCAATTGTGTTATGCGCCGCACAAAATTTTTGTTGAAACGGTAACTTACAAAACGATCCTGTTCCTGCTGCTCAAGCCTGGCCTGAAATAGTTTCAGGTGCTTATTTCTTTTAAAACGAAACATATTGATGATCTCGTTCACATCGGCTCCCACAGCGCCGCCTGGCGAAATGCTGGTTCGTATGGTGGGCTTACGGTAATTGTAAACATCGGCATAAGTCTGCCGGTTTTCCATCGAGTCCTCACGGTAACTGCGGGCAAATACAATCACTTCCTTTAAGGTCCGGTATCCGCCCTTAACGGTAACGCCAAGCGAAATATCAAACTGGGTAATACTGGCAATATCTTTTACAGCAAATTTTTGCGTGGGCTTATTCTGATAAATAAAAGTGAGGGAATCTTTTTCGGTAACAGCTATTTTATAGTGGCCCATTGAATCTGTACGGGTAAAATTTCCACCCGTACTTTCAACCCGCACATTCTCAACATAATTTCTTTTAGATGAATCGAACACAGTGCCGGTAACTGTTAACTGTGCATGTAACTGATTGGCAGCAATAATAAAAAGCAGCAGTAAATGTATTTTTAAAAATAATTGCAACAGGCTAAAAAATTAATAGGGGTAAAAATACAGGAACAATTTAAAACAATGATTGCTGCTGCGGTGATTTAACTGCGATTTTGCTTTTTAATATGATCTGCAATAACCGTGGGATAGTTAGCATGTTCTAAAACGTGTATTTTTTTGGCAAGAGATGCTGCTGTTTCATTTTCGGCTACTTCGCATGTTGCCTGAAAAATAATTTCTCCATGATCATACATCTCATCTACATAATGAATGCTGATACCGCTTTCTTTTTCTCCGGCAGCAATTACAGCTTCGTGTACATTACTGCCATACATGCCTTTTCCGCCGTATTTGGGTAATAAGGCGGGGTGAATATTGATGATCTTTTTTGGAAATGCCTGTATCAACGAAACCGGCATCTTCCATAAAAAACCAGCCAGCACTATAAAATCAATTTCGTGTTTTGCTAATTCATAAAGATAATTATCGCCGTTAAAAAACCTGTCTTTTTCTAATAATAAAGATGGAATACCAGACTGTTCTGCAATTTGAAGTACACCAACACCGGGCTTATTGCAAACTATCAGTGCTATTTTAATATTTTGTGACCCAGCAAAATGGTTTATTATCTTTTGAGCATTGGAGCCTGCGCCGCTGGCAAAAATTGATATATGGGTTATAGGTTTATACATTTTTTTTGTTTCTGCCAGTCATTTTAGCCCACACTTTTGCAAGGTATCTTTTAAAAAAAGAGAATTGCCCAAGCGGAAAACTGATTAGTAAAACACAAACAGGCCATAGCAACGTTATCAGCAAAATATAAACAACAATCCATACGAATCCTTTTTCTAACCCGGCCATCAATAAAATCTTACGTCCGGCATATCCACATAAGCTTCCACCCAATGCAAAAGTTGTAATTATGAGCACCAGGTTAAGCCCGTTTACCTTCCATCTTTGTTTAAGTTTCTCAAACATTCGGCAAATGTGAGGCAAAAAATTGTGATTTTGTTGGTATATCGCAAAAAAGCAGTTAACAAAGATGGGTTACAAATACATGACAATTACTGCGCAGATATATGCCCAATTTGCTGAAAACCATGCTGGATAAGGAAAAAAAAAATTCTAAAATGTTGATATATTGTCAGCATCCTGTCTTATTTTTGCAGCCGAATCAGGATATTTTTCCACATTAGCCCCGATATAACTGTATGAGTCGCTATAGAAAAATCGTTAACAGAATCTTTACAAGTATTTTTTTAGTTGTTTTATTGTCAATTAATATACAGGTTTTAGCTGCAGATGGTGCGGCACTGTTTAAAGCAAATTGTGCCAGTTGCCACAAGCCTGATAGGGATGCTACAGGTCCGGCGTTAAAAGGATGGAAAGAAAGGGTGCCCGCAGGAGACTGGATTTACAAATGGATAAATAATTCTGCAGATTTACGGGAGACAGAGCCTTATGCAAAAGCCCTCTTTGCAAAGTGGAATAAAACCCAAATGACTGCTTTTGGTGCACAGCTTAAGAAAGAAGATATTGATGCCATCATGAAGTATGTGGATGATTGGGCTCCGCCTGTGCCCGTTGTAGGAGACCCTAACGCCAAAGGTGTAGAAGATAACTCGCTTCTTTTCGGCATTTTAACCCTTGTTCTTGCCCTTATTGCTTTTATTTTACTACAGGTTAACAGCAACCTGCGCAAATTATCCGATGAAAAGGAAGGGGTGTTTCGTTCTGAGCCGGTTCCGGTATATAAAAACAAGACTTATTTAATGGCAGGTATTCTGCTGCTTTTTGCATTAGGTGGATATTACACCATCAACGGTGCTGTTAACATGGGCCGCATGAAAAATTATCAACCGGTGCAACCTATATTCTACTCTCACCAGGTGCACGCCGGCACCAACCAGATCAGTTGCCTGTACTGCCATGGTAGCGCACAGGATAGCAAACAGGCAAGCATTCCATCGGTTAACACCTGTATGAATTGCCATAAATCTATAAACAAATACGAAGGGCCTGATAAATTGGTAAGAGAAGACGGAACGGCTGTTGACGGAACGGCCGAAATTCAGAAATTATATGAATACGCAGGTTGGAATGAAACCACCAAAACCTATAATGAAGATAAAGATAACAACGGTGTTCCCGATGGTGCAAAACCAATTGAATGGATAAAAGTGCATAACCTGCCCGACCACGTTTATTTTAACCACAGTCAGCATATTAAAGTAGGCAAACAACAGTGCCAGACCTGCCATGGTAACATACAGCAAATGCCTGAGGTTTACCAGTTTAGTGAACTAAGTATGGGCTGGTGTATCAATTGCCACAGGGAAAGTAAAGTTGACTTTTACAACAAAGAAGACGGTACCGGCAACAAATATTACAGCATTTACGATAAATTCCATAAAGATCTGAAGGATCATAAAATGGATAGCGTAACGGTTGAAAAGATTGGTGGAACAGAATGTCAGAAATGTCACTATTAGAACAGTCGGCAGTCTGCAATAGGCAGTCTGCAACAGTAAATTTGAAATTGTACAATGAACGGGCTGTTGACTGTCAACTGTCAACTGCCAACTGTCAACTGAATAAATATGAGTAAGAAAAAGTACTGGCAAAGTTTTGGTGAACTGAATCAAACGCAGCGTTTTCAGGAATCAGCCAATAAGGAGTTTAAAGAAGAATTACTTCCTTTTGAAGACCTTGATGATAAGGGTATTTTAGATGCCAAAACTCCACGCAGGGATTTTCTTAAATACCTGGGCTTTAGTACAGCCGCAGCCGCCATTGCAGCAAGTTGCGAAATGCCTGTACGCAAGGCTGTTCCTTTCTTAAACAAGCCTGAGAGTGTTATACCGGGTGTTGCCAATTATTATGCATCAACTTATGTTAATGGCGGCGATACTATTTCGGTAGTTGTTAAGCAAAGAGACGGCCGGCCAATTAAGATAGAAGGAAACGAACTGTCAACCATCACAAACGGAGGAACCAATGCACAGGCACAAGCATCCGTGCTTGATCTGTATGACAATACCCGTCTTCGCTATCCCATGCAGAAAGATGGTAAAGATTTTAAAGAAGTAACAGGCTTTGATGCTTTTGATAAAATGGTGGGAGCTGCTATCACAGGCAAAGCTGTTGCCATACTTACTTCCACCGTAAACTCTCCATCTACCTTAGCCATTATAAGCGAATTTTTAGCAAAATACCCTGGCAGCCGCCATGTACAATACGATGCTGTAAGTTATAGCGGTATGTTACTGGCAAATGAAGCCTGCTATGGGAAAAAAGCAATCCCTTCTTATCATTTTGATAAAGCAAAAGTGATTGTAAGCCTTGGTGCCGATTTTTTAGGTACCTGGTTAAGCCCCACTGAATTCAATAATCAATATTCACAAAACAGGAAGGTAAAAGGCGAAAAACCAGAGCTGAGCAAACATTTTCAGTTTGAAAGTATGATTAGCCTTACCGGTAGCAATGCCGATGACCGCTATACCCACAAACCATCCGAAACCGGTGCTGTTGCACTGGCTTTGGCGGCTAAATTGGGCGTTGCAGTTACTGCTCCTGTTATTACAGATGCAAAACTGAATAAAGGAATAGACACTGCGGTTGCTGCTTTAAAAGCAAGCAATGGTGCAGCTCTTGTTGTTTGCGGCAGTAACGATGCAAACATACAGGTAATAGTAAATGCTATCAACGCAGCTATTGGTGCAAATGGTACAACCATTAACTGGGCCATTACATCAAACTATAAAAATGGTATTGATGCTGATATGATGAAACTGGTTGATGATATGAACAGTGGCGCAATTGGTGCGGTTTTGATTAACGGCGTTAATCCTGCTTATTCATACAGCGACGGCAAAAAATTTAAAGAGGCGCTGGCAAAAGTAGTTTCTGTTTCCTTTAACGGAACTATGGATGAAACAACTGAACTATGCAAATATATTCTTCCATCGCACCATTGGTTAGAGAGCTGGGGCGATGCCGAACCTAAAACAGGTTACTACAGTTTATTGCAACCCACCATTAACCCAATGTTTAAAACACGTGCTTTTCAAACTTCATTAATAAAATGGAGTTCGGCTGCAGGTAGTTTGGTTAACGATTACGAAACCTATTATAAAACATACTGGAGTGCCAAACTGGGTAGTTTAGATTTATGGGAAAAAGCTTTGCAGGATGGTGTTGTAGAACCTGTAACCATGCCTGTTGGCGGCGGATCTTTCAGCGCTGCAAAGGTAGGAGAAGCTGCTTCAACAATTGCATCAACAAAAGGCGGAGCAGTTGAAATACTGCTTTACCAAAAAGTATCTATTGGTGATGGTGGCCAGGCCAATAACCCATGGCTGCAGGAATTACCCGATCCGGTTAGTAAAGTTACCTGGGATAATTATGCAATGATGAGCCCGGCCATGGCTAAATCTTTATTAGGTTTGGATGTGATGAACCAGGAAGGTGGTAAGCAAAGTGATTATGAAGTTCATCCCGAAAAACCTGTTGTAAAAATTACAGCAAATGGCAAGTCGGTTGAACTACCAGTGATTGTTCTTCCGGGAATGAATGCAGCAACCATTGCGCTGGCAGTTGGATACGGAAGAGAAAGTGCAGATAAGAATACTACATCAACTAACATTGGC
>JBKJLT010000265.1:0-3492 GCA_046596765.1 Ferruginibacter sp.
AGAAAGTAGTGGTGGGTGTTGTCTTTTTTGTTGTTACCAGTTCTTGTATTTGTGCTTCGCTCATGCCCCAAAGCAGCAATTTATATTTTGCACTTTGTATCAATTGGCTAAAATCTATGATGGAATTGTCCAGGGTATTTTTTCGTTCCAAAGCCAGTATCAATTCCTGTTTGGCATTGTTCAGTTCTTCACTGTATAAATCAAATAACCGGTCACCTTTTTTTACATAATCTCCCATGTTTTTAAAATATAATTTTTCAATTCTCCCCATCACCCTTGCACTAATAGAAGTGGTTTTCATCTGATCTATATTCAACGTGGCAGTTAAAACAATTTTATCTCCCAACATGCCGCTGTTAATTGTGTCCGTCAAAATATTACCTAACTGTACTTGCTGGTCACTTAACTTTATTGCATTTGCACTTGAATCACTAACCTTATCCGGCACGGTTTTCAAATCCATTTTATCTGTTGCCGGATTATTACCCATACCTGGCATATTGTCCATACCATCATTTTTATTTTTTTGGGTAGTATCCCCGCCTGCGGAAGGGGCAGGTATTTTCATGTCAGCCATGTCTTTGTTGTTAGCCGGTTGCTTCTTACTATTACAAGCAATTAAGAGTAGTGCAATAACCGTTATTGAAATTATTTTCATAATTATTTATTTAATCTTTATAAAGCTTTCACTGTCCATCAGGAACTGTGCATTTTGCGCAACAGAATCCGTTATTGCCAATCCATCCAATATTTGTGTTTTGCCATTATTGGTAAATCCGGTTGCTACAATATGAGGCATAAAACCTTCGGGTGCTTTTACAAAAACTACTTTATCCAAACCAAGTGATACAATTGATTCATTGGGTAACCATGCAGCATTTTTCGGGTTAGAGAATATTCTTGCTGTAACCTGGCTGCCTATCGGAAGTTGCAGTTTGGAATTATCAAGATATACCCGTAAGGAAACTGTTTTATTTTCTTTGCGGAAAAAAGGTTCAATAAAATCAACCCTTCCGGAGAAACTTTTTTCGGGAGCGGTTTCTGCTGTCAACATAACCGCATCCCCCTTTTTTATTAAGCCCTGATTATCTGCATAAATGCTTAGCAAGGCCCATACCCGTGATGGATTATACACAGATAAAATTCTTTGACCTTTTTGTATATACATGCCTTCTTTCAACGATAACTCGTCAGTAACCACAGCTATGTCTTTCATTGCACCCGGTTTATTATTGTTGCCATTGGTCATGCTGCCAGCACCATCATGAATATGCCCGCTGTACTTGCTATAAACCGAGATCGTAAAAGATGGTTTTTGTGTTTTTATTACCTGTTGCAATTGTTCATTGCTCATGCCCAGTAATAACAATTTTTCCTTTGCCGTATTAATAAAGCTGGTATTGGCAGCATCGTTCTTTAAAAGGAACAACAGGTTTTGTTGTGCAGTTAATAATTCGGGGCTATAGATGTCCATAATTTTTTGCCCCACAACTACTTTCTGATAACGAAAACGAACATAGAGTTTTTCAATACGTCCTGCTACTCTTGCAGAGATAGTACCCACCTGCCGGGTATCGTAAGTAACAGCACCCAATGCCTCTATAATAATACTTTCAAAGTTGCTTTCAAGTGTAATAACCGGGATAGATGAAATAACGTAACCGTTGGTTGGCCTGATCAAAGTACTTAAATCAATACCGTCTATTTTTTTATTGTCTGTTGATTTCTTTACCAGTTCCATACCGCAGATAGGGCATTTCCCAGGTTTGTCCCTGATAATTTGTGGGTGCATGGAACAGGTGTACACTTCTGCTCCGGCTACATTATCTGTTAAATGTTGTGAATGCGCTGCTGTATCCTGTTCAATCGCCTGGTGCTGTGAGTGGTCTGTTGATTTCTTTTCTTTACATGAACTGAGCGCAATGGAAATTCCTGTTACCATTAACAGTATTACCGGTAATAAATATTGATTATATTTTTTTATTTTAAACATTTTTTTTGATTATATCATTTACTTAATTTCCAAAATTCTTTCCAACTGAACCTGCATTTGTAATAACTCCTTTAATTGATTGATGTACTCAAGCTGTGTCATATTCAGGGTTTCCCAGGCATCAAAAAGCATAAATAAATCCTCGGTGTTTTGCTCATAGCCCAGTTGCATTGTTTTGTAATTGTTCCTTAATGCCGGTATAATATTCTCCTCATACAATTTCAGTTGATTTTTCTTCAATATTATTTCATTCCGCATGGCATAAGCCATACCGCTGTATTCATTCAGCATCATTTCTTTTTGCGATTGTAAGGCAGTAGCCTTCCATTTCAGGCTTTCAATATTCGCCTTATTCATTTTGGAAGACCATTTCGCAAGTGGCAGTTTCACCATTCCCATTAAAGTAAACTGCATGGGAAACCCACCGAAACCAAACATGTGTTCGTACCTGATACCGAATTGAGGTTTGAGGCTTTGTCTTTCGGTTTCCTGTTTAAGCCAGGTAATGTTGATGTCTTTGTCTATCGCTTTTAAATCGCTGCGGCTATTGTAAAAAAGTGTACTGTCAAAAACAATATTTGAGTAATTCTTTACCAGGTAGGTTGTATCAATATCAAAATCAATCATCGCATTTCTACCCATCAGGGTATTTATTCGGATTCGGTTTACTTTAATATCGTTTTCAAACATCAATTGCATATTTTTTAAATTACCCAAAGCTGCTTTTGCTTTGTAGTAAGCACTTATTTTTTCTAATCCATTCTTATATCGTATCTCCGCATTCTTAATCATAAAGTCAAGCAGCTTTTCATTTTGTTCTACGATGATTAATTTCTTTTTAAGAATAATCCATTCATAGTAAAACTGTTTGGCATTATTAATCAATTCATTCAGGCTGGCATTCTTTTTTTCTTTTTCTACGGATGACATGGCTTCCATATAGGCAGCATCGGCATTTAATTTCTTTTTGTTTGGAATCATCTGTTGCCCGCCAATCATATATTGGCCCATACCTGTTCCACCCATATCATTCTTCTTCCACAAACCTGTATTATAAGGCACCATCCATAAACCTGTGCTAAACTCAGGCGGCATCCAGCTCCTGGCACCTTTGGCGGCTTCATCCATGGAGCGGATTTCATTGTTATACATTTTTACAACAGGATGTGAAACGGTAATGCTGTCAATGATTGCATTAAGTTTTATCGTTTGGGCAAAAGTCATTTTAAACGAAAGAAAAATGATTAATAGAAAAACTATTTTTTTCATAGTATAAAATTTAAGTACAACAATTTTTATTTCTTTGTACCGGTGGACAAGGAACATTTCCATAAGAGCAAAACACACAACAGTCCCCCGGTTTTGGTTTTATTATTGCATCGCATTTTTCACAGGTGTAAAAAAACCGGCAGGAATCAGTTTGCATTTCTTCCTCCTTTTGATAACTGCAATTAGGGCTTGTTATAGTTGATGTTGGTATACTTTCCATTTCATTTGTA
>JBKJLT010000262.1:0-6884 GCA_046596765.1 Ferruginibacter sp.
TGGATGCAAAAGAGGTTATTAAAAAAAGAGAGATTTACCAGGTAATGGAAATTGTAACTGATAAATGCGAGGATGCTGCCAATGTGATAGAAAGTATTATTGTAAAGTACGCTTAAAGCAATTAAGCAAATATGCCAATATGCAAATTCGCAAATTTCAAGGGTAACCAATATTTAAAACTCAAGCATCAATTATTTGCACATTTGCACATTTTCTCATTTGCATATTTTAAATTTATATGACTTTAGTAATAGTAATTATAGTGCTCGCCTTAATTTTCGACTACATTAACGGCTTTCATGATGCGGCAAACTCAATAGCTACCGTAGTTTCAACCAAAGTGCTTACGCCTTTTCAGGCGGTGGTCTGGGCTGCTTTTTTTAATTGCATTGCTTATTTTATTTTTAAAGATCATGCAGTTGCCAACACCATCAGCAAAACTGTCAATAAAGAATTTATTACACTACCGGTTATTTTATCGGGCCTTATTGCCGCCATATTCTGGAATTTATTAACCTGGTGGTATGGCATCCCTTCCTCATCATCTCATACACTGATCGGTGGTTTTGCCGGTGCAGCTATTGCACACGCTATCTCGGTAAAAGGAATCGGGATAAGCTGGGGTAAAATTGTAGAATCTGATATTATTATTAAAACCATACTTTTTATTTTCCTGGCTCCGCTTATTGGTATGGTCATCTCCATTTTTATTACGATTGTTACTGTTATGCGGAATGTATGGGCCCGGTTGGGCATCATAGCATTATTGACAATACTTACCGTTTTTTTATTCGACAATTTTGAGAACAGTAAAATGGATGAAAACCTGGAAAAATTTTTAAAAGTTGATAAGTATAAAACAGAAGTAAAAGAAACCTTAGCTAAAAAAGAAAAAAATCCAAATGATACAACACTTGTAAAAGCTTACAATACTGCCAGGGAAAAATTAGATAAGGCAATACCCAGCTATAATAAAATTATATTGCTTGTAGATGACTTTGATAAACTGGGTGCAAAAAATATTGCCAAACAGGCTTACGACAGTGGATGGTTAAAAGAAATTGAAGCCAGCAGGTTGAAGGATGATGTAAGAAATGCAAACGATTTTTTGGTGCTGGAAGCAAAAGCTACTGCCGATGTAAAGACAAAAGCAGCATACACCCTTGCGAAAGATGCAACTGAAAAATATAAAACGCCGCTTAAAAAATACCTGGCAAAAGAATTACCGCTGGATAGCACGATGCAGGCTATTAATGCTATTTACCCGATAAAAGATATTAACAGGGAAAAAGTAGAAAAGAAAATCGAATCCTTCAGCATTGAAAAAGCATTGGCAAAAGACATTGACAAAGCTGATAACAGTATGATTGTGTGGGGTATCATCTTTACATCTATTTTATTCTGCCTGGTTTATTTATATGTTGAAAAAATACGAACGCCCACAGCCTTTAAGGTTGCCAATATGTTTAAAAAACTTCAATTACTGAGTTCTGCAGCATTCAGTATTGGACATGGCGGTAACGATGCACAAAAAGTAATGGGTATTATTGGTGCGGCTTTAATTGCAAACGGGTCTATTCAAAATTTTTCTGATTTGCCAAACTGGGTACCCATTGCCTGTTATGTCGCCATTGGTTTAGGCACCATGAGCGGTGGCTGGAAGATTATTAAAACCATGGGTACAAAAATTACAAAAGTTACGCCGCTTGAAGGTGTGGCAGCCGAAACTGCGGGTGCATTTACCCTGTTTTTTACCGGGCAAATGGGCATACCGGTATCTACAACGCATACTATTACCGGCAGTATCATTGGTGCCGGTGCCACCAAACGTTTGAGTGCGGTAAGATGGGGTGTTACAGTAAACCTTTTGTGGGCATGGGTTTTAACCATTCCGGTAAGTGGTTTACTGGCAGCAGCTACTTATTATGTCATCCATTTCTTTTTGTAAAAAATAATTATAAAATCAATTTAAAATCACTCATGCCTATGAGTGATTTTTTCGTTTTCTTTGTGTATGAGAAAAATTCTGGTTACCGGCGGCTGTGGTTATATAGGTGCACATACCATTGTTGACTTAATAGAAAATGGTTTTGATGTTATCTCTGCAGATAACAACAGCCGCAGCAACGAAAACATACTGGATGCCGTAAAAAAAATAACCGGCAAAACAGTGAAAAATTACAAAGTTGATCTTTGTATTTACGACGATACCTGTGCTATTTTCCAGGAAAATCCCGACATTAACGGCATCATTCATTTTGCGGCATATAAAGCAGTGGGAGAGTCGGTTGAAAAACCTTTACTCTATTACGAGAATAATTTAAACTCCCTCATAAACATTTTAAAATGTGCCGATGAGTTTGGAGTTCCAAATTTTGTTTTTTCTTCTTCATGCACAGTGTATGGAAATCCTGATTCAATACCGGTAACAGAAGAAACAACCATGAAGCTTGCGGAGTCAGCCTATGGTGCCACCAAACAAATGGGAGAAAAAATCGTAATCGATGCCGTAAATGCCAGTAAAAACGATGCTATTTTATTAAGATACTTTAATCCGGTTGGTGCACATCCATCAACACTGATGGGAGAACTGCCACTGGGCAAACCTCAAAACCTGGTGCCGGCCATTACACAAACAGCGATAGGAAAGTTGCCCATGATGAAGGTTTGGGGTAATGATTACGATACAAAGGATGGTAGTTGTGTACGGGACTATATACATGTGTGCGATATTGCACATGCACATACACTGGCACTTCACTATCTTTTGGAAGGCAGAAACCAAAGCAACTGTGATGTATTTAATTTAGGTACTGGTGATGGACTTACCGTACTTGAAATAATTAATGCGTTTGAAAAAACAAGTGGCGTAAAACTTAATTATGAAATTGGCCCCCGCCGCCCCGGTGATGTGGTTGCCATTTATGCCAACAACGACAGCGCAAAAAAAATGCTGGGCTGGAACCCCAAATACAGCCTGCAGGATATGATGGAAACCGCCTGGAAATGGGAATTGAAGCTAAAAGAAGCCGAAAAAAATTTACCGCCCCAAATGCAGATTTGAATTAAGTTTTCCACTACCTTCGTCTGCCCTGCCCAAAGATTTCATGTAAATTTTTATTGAAACTAAATGTATGAATATAAATTATGCCAAAACGGTATTAATATTGCTGACGGTATGCACCCTTTTTTATGGTTGTACCAAGTTTGAAAAACATGGCCAGATAAAAAAGGCTGGTATTGCATTTACTTTTGATGATGACCGGGTTGATAACTGGTTTAAGTATTTGCCTTACCTGGATTCTGCCAACGTAAAAGCTACTTTTTATATCTGCAAATACAATCGTTTTACTGCCGATCAAAAGCAAAAGCTTGCTGTTATTCAAAGCCATGGACATGAAATAGCTTTTCATAGCACCAACCACTATAATATGCTGGACTATGTTTACAAATACAAACATACTACCGATGAGTTGTTGCAGAATGAAATAGAGAGCGGCCTTAAAATGATGAATAAGGATGGGTTTTATCCTACTACTTTTGCTTACCCTTATGGAGCCCACAACGGTCTTTACGACAAAATGCTGATGCGTTATTTTAAAAGTGTAAGGGCCCTCAATGGCACCAGCGATTTCAGCAAAAGCCTCGCCCCTACTGAGAAAAACAATCTTTTATTTGGCTTTGGTATTGATAAAAATAGTAAGCATTCAGACGAGGAGGTATTACAACTTATAAAATCTACATCTACCGGTAATACATGTGCTATTTTTGTGGCCCACGATATTAATACCGATAGAAGACTGAGCGTAACTTTAGCCCGCCTTAAAAAAATGATAGATTATACCAAGGAGTTGAACCTTAAATTTTATACTATTTCGGAAATCTCTAATTGAAGATCCCTGGTATTTTTAAAATAATCCGCCAACATTTTCAATCTCATTTTGCCGCCCTGCAAATATTTCTTTTACTTTGCTGCAACTGTCCGCAGGATTCTGTGAACAGATAGAAGTTTAAACCTATTTATTTTATGCTTAACGAAATTATGGTTACCGGTAATAAAGATACCCGCAGCGGTTTTGGGGATGGCATTTTAGAAGCCGCCCGTAAAAATCCAAATATTGTAGCACTTACAGCCGATCTGGCAGGCTCATTAAAATTAAATGGATTTATAAAAGAATTTCCCGAAAGGTTTATCCAATGTGGTATTGCCGAGGCTAATATGATTGGTATTGCAGCAGGTTTAACCATCGGCGGCAAAATTCCATATACCACAACATTTGCCAATTTCTCTACCGGAAGAGTGTACGACCAGATACGCCAGAGCGTTGCTTACAGCGGTAAAAATGTAAAAATTTGCGCATCGCATGCCGGACTAACTTTAGGCGAAGATGGTGCTACGCACCAGATTCTGGAAGATATCGGTTTGATGAAAATGCTGCCAGGGATGACGGTGATTGTACCTGCAGATTATAATCAAACCAAAGCCGCAACCATGGCTATTGCTGATTATGAAGGCCCTGTTTACCTGCGCTTTGGCCGCCCGGTTTGGCCAATTTTTACCAACGAAGCCGATTTTGTAATTGGTAAAGCACAACAGTTTTCAGAGGGAACCGATGTATCAATTTTTGCATGCGGCCACCTGGTTTGGAAAGCCATTGAAGCCGGAAGGATACTTGAAGAAAAAGGCATCAGTGTAGAAATAATAAATATTCATACCATAAAGCCGCTGGATGTAGATGCGGTTGTGGCTTCCATTCAAAAAACAAGATGTGCCGTTACTGCCGAGGAGCATAATATTATTGGCGGCCTTGGCGATGCCATTGCACAGGTGGCAGCAAAACATTGCCCCATACCTATTGAGTATATTGGTACCAACGATACTTTTGGCGAAAGCGGAAAGCCAATGGAATTACTTATAAAATACGGGTTGGATACGGAACACATAATTGCCGCAGCACAAAAAGCAATGGCCAGAAAGTAATTAGTTTTATAATTCGCCAATATCTGCCCGTTCCTTCTCCTTTGGAATTCCTTGCAAAGGAACGAACGAAGTTCATTGGGATAAGGTCATTAAACCTTTTGTAAAAAAATCAATCTTACGGTTGGGTTTTTTTATTTTTACGCTCAACCACTATGACTGAAAACTTAGACGATAAAGAACTGCTGATGCAGTTTAGAGAACCCGCCAGCAAAGAGCGGAGCTTTACGCTTATCATAAAAAAATACCAGGAAAAATTATACTGGCATATCCGCCGCATGGTGGTAAGCCACGAAGATGCCAATGATGTGTTGCAGAACATATTCATTAAAGTGTGGAAGGCACTGGACAATTTCAGGGAAGACAGCCAGTTATACACCTGGCTTTATCGCATTGCAACCAACGAGTGCCTTAGTTTCCTGGAAAAAGAAAAAAAAAGATCGTCTGTATCGTTAAGTGATGTGGAAAGCGGCTTAAGCAATAAGCTACAGGCCGATAAGCATTTTGATGCCAATAAACTGGAATGGAAATTACAGGTTGCCATTCAGAAATTACCCGAAAAACAACGTGCTGTCTTTAATTTACGGTATTACGATGAGATGCCCTACGAAAAAATGAGCAGGGTATTGGAAACCAGTGAAGGAGCATTAAAAGCAAGCTATCATCACGCAGTAAAAAAAATTGAAGATTTTATATTAAATGGTTAAACTTTTAGCACCAAACATAGTCTGAATTAGGTAGATGGAAAACAACATGGACATATTGAACGAATTACAGGCAATAAGCCCCACCATTGCAGCTATTAAAAAAGTAAATGTTTTTAGGGTGCCTGATGGGTATTTTGAATACTTACCTGCTGATATTTTGTTGGGAATAGATGCTGAAAACGGATTATTGGATATTGCTCCAGATGATTCAATTGCTAAAGTTCCGGCGGGTTATTTTGATAATCTGGCCGGTTCCATTCTTAATAAAATAAAAGTATTGGATATTGAAGTTGAAGCTGATAATTTATCAGTTGAATTAATGGCCACCAGAAGCAAAAATGTTTTTGAAGTGCCGGTTGGTTATTTTGATACATTGGCCGGTTCCATTCTTACTAAAATAAAAACAGCAGAAGCGGAAGATGCAGCTACAGAAATAAGGGCATTATCACCCATGTTGTACAGCATTCAAAACCAACATGTTTTTGAATTACCGCAAGGTTATTTCGAAAATTTAAGTGCAGAAATTTTAGATAAAGTTAGCCTGCAGCCTAAAGTTATAAAAATGCAAAGGCGCAGCAGTACTTTCATTAAATATGCTGTGGCAGCGGCTTTAACCGGGGTAATGGCATTGGGTGTTTTTAAATTTACAGATAAGCCCAAAGCTGAATTTATAGTACCAGATTATGTTACTGCTGGTTTAAAAGTGCAGGATGTTGACCAGGAACTTGCAAAGATATCTGACGACGACATTGTAAAATATTTAGAAGCAAATGGTACCGATGTTAAATCAGCCATAGTTGCCAACAGTATAGATGAAAATGAACTTCCTTCGCAGGAAGATTACCTGCTGGATGAAAAAGCTTTAGATAAATACCTGAACAGCATTAATGTAAACGATTTAAAAAATTAAAAAAAAGATGAAAAAATATTTACTCATATTAACTCTTTCGCTTGGTAGTTTTTCTATGGCATTTGCCCAGGAGAATCCGGCTGGCGATGATTTGAAGAAGCAGGAAAAAATACAGGCACTTTACGTAGCTTATGTAACCCAGCAATTGCAGTTAACGCCAGATGAAGCCCAAAAATTCTGGCCTTTGCATACACAATTTGCAAACGACTTAAAGTCTGTTAAACACGATCAGCCGGAGCTGGTTAAAGAAGAAGCCCGTTTAAACATCAAAAAAAAGTACCAGCAAAAT
>JBKJLT010000485.1:0-4466 GCA_046596765.1 Ferruginibacter sp.
TGAGAAAGGATTTTATAATGCGGGAACAGGATACTAACTTAATACCTTTATTTCACAGATGCAAGTTTTAGCATCCGGACTTTTAAAATTGTAAAATAAAAATGAAAAAAAATTGCAAACTACCATCGTTTAAACACGGTAAATACAAAGGTTAATACAGCTTCTATATTTTCCTGCACGTGCCTTTTAAATTTATCAACCCTAAATATTTATATTTGAAATAAGTAAACGGTAATATTGTATTATGGCAAAAGCAAAAAAAACAGAAGCAGAAGAACCCCTGGAGAAAAAGTTATGGAAAGCCGCCGACAAGCTCCGTAAAAACATGGATGCTGCCGAATACAAGCATGTAGCGCTGGGCCTCATCTTTCTTAAATATATTTCAGATGCTTTTGAAGAATTGCATAATGCATTACTTGCACAAAAAAGCGAAGGTGCCGACCCCGAAGACAAAAATGAATACCTGGCCGAAAAAGTTTTTTATGTACCGCCATCATCCCGCTGGAAATGGATACAGGGCCGTGCCAAATTACCCACCATTGGTAAAGATATTGACGATGCCATGGATGCCATTGAAAAAGACAATCCATCTTTAAAAGGCGTGTTGCCAAAAGTGTTTGCACAGGAAAAATTAGATAAGGCAAGTCTGGGCGGGCTGGTGGATTTGGTAAGCACCGCCACCCTGGGCACTAAAGAAGCACAAAGCAAAGATTTGCTGGGCCGTGTGTTTGAATATTTCCTCGGCGAGTTTGCCCTTGCCGAAGGCAAAAAAGGCGGACAGTTTTATACCCCCGGCAGCGTGGTAAAGCTGCTGGTTGAAATGCTGCAACCCTACGAAGGTCGTGTGTTTGACCCCTGCTGCGGCAGCGGCGGCATGTTTGTGCAAAGCGAAAAATTTATTAAGCACCACCAGGATCATTACCGCAAAAAAAAATCTGGCAAACCAACCCTCCCCCTTTCGGGGGGAGCCGGAGGGGGGCCTAACCTTGCCGACAGAATTAGTATTTACGGGCAGGAAAGCAACCAAACCACCTGGCGGCTTGCAAAAATGAACCTGGCAATACGTGGTATAGACAGCAGCAATATAAAATGGAACAACGAAGGCAGTTTTTTAAACGATGCCCATAAAGACCTGAAAGCCGACTTCATCATTGCCAACCCGCCCTTTAATGATAGCGACTGGAGTGGCGAGCTGCTGCAAAAAGATGCCCGCTGGCAATATGGCCTGCCACCCGCAGGCAATGCCAACTATGCATGGATACAACATTTTCTGTATCACCTGGCGGCCAACGGACAGGCAGGTTTTGTTTTAAGTAAAGGCTCACTAACCACCAAAACAAGCAATGAGGGCGAAATACGAAAAGCCCTTATTGAAAACGATTTACTGGATTGCATTGTAAACCTGCCCGCCAAATTATTTTTAAATACACAAATACCGGCCTGCCTGTGGTTTTTGCGCCGCAACAAACAAAAACGTAAAAAGCAAATACTGTTTATAGATGCCCGTAACCTGGGCCATTTAATTAACCGCAAAACACTTGAGTTTACCGATGATGATATTGCACGGGTTGCAAACACTTATCATTACTGGAAAAATTGTCTGAACTATGATTCGGATGATTTACATGAAGGGCATGATTTAAAGCAGACGGCACCAACAAAAGAACCTAATCATAGCAATCACCCCAATCAAACAAATCACAGTTCAGACTATGTTGATATACAAGGCTTTTGCAAAAGCACCACCATTGAAGAAGTAGCCGCTTTAAACTTCGTAGTTACACCCGGCCGCTTTGTAGGCCTGCCCGATGATGAAGATGATTTTAATTTTGAAGAACGGTTTACAGCATTAAAAGCAGAACTGGAAAAGCAGATTGCTGAGGAAGATGATTTGAATAAGCGGATTGCAAAAAATTTAAGTAAGATTAGTTACAAATCGATTATAAGCTGATTTTACAATTTTGCAACTGTTGGCTGCAAAATTACAACACATTAAAATACATTTGTGCAAGTGCAGCTTGCACAAATTTAAGCGATAATAAAAATGAGTAAACTCAAAAAAATAAATGCCGAAAAATTGCTTTTTAGCGAAATTTCCAGCCTTATTGAGGAAAGTAGGCAGTATGTTGCCCACACGGTAAATACAACCCTTACACTTTTATATTGGAAAATCGGCAAAAGAATAAATACCGAAGTGCTTCAAAACAAGCGGGCTGAATATGGGAAGCAAATTGTCGCATTGCTGTCGCGACAATTAATGGATAACTATGGTAAAGGATTTGCAGAAAAAAGTATCCGCAGAATGATGCAATTTGCCCAGGTTTTTCCCGATGAGCAAATTGTCGCGTCGGCGATGCGACAATTAAGCTGGTCGCATTTTATGGAACTGATTCCATTAAAACAACCTTTGCAGCGTGAGTTTTATGCCGAAATGTGCCGCATAGAAAAATGGAGCGTTAAAATACTACGCAGTAAAATAGATAGTATGCTTTACGAACGCACCGCCATCAGCAAAAAACCCAAACAGTTAATAAAACAGGAAATAAAGCAACTACGTGATGAAGACACCTTAACACCCGACCTGGTTTTTAGAGACCCCTATTTTCTTGATTTTTTAGGGCTGAAAAATACCTTCAGCGAAAAAAACCTGGAAGATGCCATTTTAAAAGAACTGGAAAATTTTATACTGGAACTTGGCCAGGGCTTTACATTTGTTGAACGCCAGAAAAGAATGGTAATAGATGGCGAAGATTTTAAACTTGATTTACTTTTTTACCACCGCAAACTAAAACGGCTGGTAGCTATTGATCTTAAACTGGGCAAATTTAAAGCTGCCTACAAAGCCCAGATGGAATTGTACCTGCGCTGGCTGCAAAAGAACGAAATGCAGGCTGGCGAACAAATACCCATTGGTTTAATACTATGTGCCGAGGGTAATAAAGAACAGATAGAACTATTACAATTAAATAAAGCCGGCATTAAAGTAGCCGAATACCTTACCCAACTGCCAAGCAAAAAATTACTGCAGCAAAAACTGCATCTGGCGGTACAAATTTCAAAAAAACTAATAGAGAATAATGAGTAAGCGGATAAAAAACAACCTTGATAAAATTAATTTTAAAGGAGATGCTGATGTCTGAATGGAAGGAATATAAATTTTCTGATTTCGCCATTATAAATCCAACAGTAAGCCTCAAAGGAGCTTTAGAATATTCTTTTGTGGAAATGAAGGATTTACAAGACGGCAATAAATTTTGTTTTCCTAGTGCTAAAAGAAAAACTTCTAGTGGTGCAAGATTCCATGAAAAAGATACACTTTTTGCACGCATTACTCCTTGTCTGGAGAACGGAAAAATTTGCCAGGTTAGAGGACTAGAAAATAAAATCGGCTTTGGCTCTACAGAGTTTTTAGTATTTAGAGGAAAGAAAAATATTTCTGAAAATGATTTTGTTTTCTATTTATCAAGATGGGAAGAAGTAAGAAGATTTGCAGAAAGTAATTTTGAAGGAACATCTGGAAGGCAAAGGGTTAATAAAAACTGCTTTAATAATTTGTTTTTGAAGTTGCCTGATTACAAAGAACAAATCCAAATCGCCTCCATCCTCAGCAGCTTAGATGATAAAATAGATTTGCTGCACCGCCAAAACAAAACTTTGGAGCAATTAGCTGAAACGCTTTTCAGGCAATGGTTTGTAGAGGAGGCAGAGGAGAGTTGGGAGGTTGGTACTGTTGAGGATTTATTTAAACTTCAAAGAGGATTCGATTTACCTTCTCAAAATCGGGTTGAAGGACAACACCCAATAATAACTTCAAGCGGTTCTAATGGAACACACAATGAATACAAGATTAAAGGTCCGGGTGTAACAACCGGACGAAGTGGTTTATTAGGAAATGTTTTTTATATTGATGAAGATTTTTGGCCCTTAAACACTTCTCTTTTTATTGTAGAATATAAAATTGCCAGTCCGCTGTTTGCGTATTTCTTTTTAAAGACTCTTGATATAATGGCTTTGAATGGAGGTTCTGCTGTTCCTACTCTAAACAGGAATGATGTTCATCAATTGGAAACACAATTACCACCAACTGATTTAGTTGGGAAATTTGAAATCAACGCAAAGACGTACTTTCAAAAAATAAAATCAAACACAACCCAAATCCACACCCTCACTCAACTGCGGGATACGCTGTTGCCCACGCTTATGAGTGGGGAGGTAAGGGTTATTTAACGGTACACAAATGGGTTAAAGTGCGGTTGCATTTAAAATAACCTTTTAATATTCTTGTATTATTAAATAAACCTAAAACTAAACACAATGGCCACAAAAAAAGCAGCAGTAAAAAAAGTTGTGCTAAAAAAAGCAGCAGTAAAGAAAAGAGCAACAAAAAAAGCTAAACCAAATGCTTTGCTTGCAGATGCTGAAGGAGATCCGAAGCCAAATTTTGAATTCAAGTTTACAACAACCGA
>JBKJLT010000537.1:0-5744 GCA_046596765.1 Ferruginibacter sp.
AGCCAATGCTGCCTGGTTATCAGTAATATCTTTTCGTCTTTTTTAAGTGTAGTTCTCATGCAGTTGATTTTAAATGTACCGTAAAGTACAAAATAATGGAGGAAAAAATAGCCGGTAAGCCGGGAAGACGAAAATTAATAAAACGCCTTACCGTCTTACGGGCTAAAAAAGATTTCGTTAAATATTTATCAAATCTTCACCCGTAAACTATCGGCCCTGTACATTTTATCTGTTGGTTTAATGTTGAATGTGGTATAAATGCAGGCGTTGTAACTGCAGGCAGTATTTTTTTGTGTATAATATTTCATGTTTAAATGTAAAGAATGATTGTGGAGATGAAGCAGTTTTTTGATAAGTGGAAATTCCCGTAAAAATACCTGTTGCAGTTTTGAATTAATCAGATTAATTTTCGTGAGCATTTAATTCATCAAAAACTATTATTATGAAAATTTCTGAAATTTATTACTGCCGTGAATGTCGTGTATCGCATCATAAAACTATCCGTAGGCTAAAAGACTCTTTTTTGGAAAAGCCGGATAATTTAAGAGGCTTTTCAAAAGTAGATATGTCGATACTTGAAGATTATGCCATGAAAAATGTTATTAAGAAACCTGTGCATTTCTCATCACTCTCCCGCATGGCAACCGATATAAATACAGAATGGAAGAATGGAAGACGGTTAACCGTTTCTTTTATGGGTGGAAAAAAGCAGGTGAAAGACCGCATCATCCGCCATGCAAAAATATGGATGGACTATGCAAACATTGAACTTGATTTTACGCCTCGTAAAAACTCCGGCAATGTGCGTATTTCGTTTGATATGAACGACGGCTGCTGGTCGCTGATGGGTACCGATATACTTTCGGAGGACAAAACAAAAGCTACCATGAATTTTGGCTGGCTTACACCCACAACCGACGACCTGGAGTATAACCGTGTTGTGCTGCACGAATTCGGGCATACACTCGGTTGCATACATGAACATGAACGGCCCGATAACGGCATACCCTGGGATAAACCAAAAGTATATGAATACTATAAAAAAGTGGATGGGTGGAGTAAGGAGGAAGTGGATGAGCAGGTTTTTTCAAAGTATGATATAACGCAGATACGTTCCAATAAATTAGATAAAAAATCAATCATGATGTATCCGGTACCTGAAGCACTTTCGAAAGGTGATTTTCGTATTGGCTGGAACAATGGATTGTCGGAGGCTGATAAAAAATTTATTGCAAAACTCTATCCGAAAAAGTAAGTACACTTAATGTATTAAAAGTTACTAAAAGCCAAAGCCCCGTTTTGTCTCTTTTTTACCTTGGCTGCTTTTTTTCTTTTTTAGTCATCACTTTTATATAAGTAGTAGTAGCGGCTAAAATACTTTGACATTTTATGCTGGCAGCATTAATTGGTAAGTAAATTTGTCAGGGGCAATTTCAACTTTAGAGTTCTTCTGATGCTATTGCGAGCCGTTACAATTGGAAGTGAAGTTGGCAAACAAAGATGTGCAGCTTAAAATTATAATGATTTCATCATGGAAAAACTCTTTATGTTATTAATTGGAAGTTCACCTGTAGGGCGCCATATTGAACAACATGATGTTTTTTTTGGAGTTGGAAATTCCATTAAGGAAGTTGTACTGCAGGCGATAGATTTTTGGCCCGAAGCTAAAAATAGTTTTCATTTAGATGCCTGGCGTGCAGTTACCAAAGTGGATGATTTCGAAGTTTTTGTGGTTGCAAAAGCCGGTGCGGATAGTAATACCCAGCTATTTTTTATTAACCTTGGTGGTTATAAGAAAAATGAGTTCGAAGAGTTTCACTATAAATTGCTTGCAGCGGCACCCGATAAGAATGAAGCGCTGAAGCAAGCAAAAAAAACAGCCTTTTTTAAACACACAGGTTTTAAAGGTGCCAGTGCCCACATAGATGATAAGTATGGCATTGATGTAGATGACTTTTATGCCATCCGGGAAATTTTGCCTGACGCTGATAAAAAGAAATTTAGCATTATCCTAAAACCGGCTGCACCTGAAAGCCCGGAAGACGAATTACACCTGGGATATTTCAGGCCAGATAAAATTAATGACTGGGCACGGGAATAAATTTTATCAGGAGTCAATTTCATTATCTGCAAATAAAATTTTAATAATTCTTTCCGAAGCCGTTTCGCAAAAATCGAGACCGGAATAATCGGGATTAACTCCACCAATGTAAGGTACAGCCATAATATAAATTCGGTTATTATAAGCAGCATACCGGTCGAGCACCTGAAAATGATCGTTAATGTTAATGCCGGGTACCTGCAGGTGATACATACCGTTGTTATCTTTTGTAACTAAAGTATTTCCTTCAGCTATTTCTTTTTCAGCGGCGCCTGCATCTTTAAATCTTAAATAGGCTGCACTTACAATACCATCAGCTTTTAAACTTTCAAAAGGAAATTCGTTGTATAACAATGGGGGCTGGCCAACGGCATCTACAAACATTGCATAACGTGTTTCCTGCTTTTTGCCATCTTCATCGGTATAACTATACATGGCACCAACATCATTACCGGGTACAACGGAACTATTCCGGTCCACAGGTATAAGTTCCAATGCGCCCGACTCATAAAGCGCCAATAATTCTTTTGCCGAACTTTGCGGAACAAAAGCAATAACAATGGCAATGAGTGGCATTAAAACTTTTTTCAGCCGCAGCATATCTTCGGCTGATAGATGTTTGGCAGGATAATTCATTGCATAGCTTAAGGCTGCCAGTGATTCTTTCCACTTTATCGATTGATGACGTTTTATTGATTTTTCTGCTTCCTGGTATTCGGCTTTAAACAACTGAAAAGAATCTATGTTCTCCCGTTGCTTCATCATTTTATCAACAAATTCCTCCAGTTTCATGTCTTTTATTTCTGTAAAAAATGCAGGACTTTCTTTTTTCAGCGGCATTTTAAAATTGCGGTCAAAAATATAATCAAGTGAGATGAAACCGTTGTGCTTTGTTTTTATTTCATAAACTTCTTCTTCGCTTATTAATGCCTGCGGCGAGAGGTGTGTATCATCTAAATGAAAACGCAGACCAGGTAAAAACCCACCCAGGGAATGCAGGATAATTTTAAAGTTTTCGCTGCCAGCATCTAAAGTATAGGTTAGTTTGCCGTCAGCATTTTTATTGAATTTTCCATTAGCCCTGGCAAGTGTTTTAATAGCGTCGATGGCTGTTAAGGAGGCTCCTTTGATAGAAATTGGAAAATTTACTTTTTGCTCCAGTTTAACCGGGGGATATGGCGAATCGTACCAGCACGATACAGTCTTTTCATTTTTACAAAGCCAATTATGCCCGGTACACATCACCACTGCATCAAGCAGGTAATCCTCAGTTTCTGTTATAACTTTTACCTGTTTTGTTTCCGCTTTGTACACTACATCTTGTACTTTAGTTTGTAGTAAAACATGAGTAATTATGTGTTTTTTTTTAGCTTTTGATATTAACAGGTCAAATTGGGCCTCAAGGTATTTTCCAAATAATAAGCGGGGCAAAACTTTATACTCATTAAATTCTTCTGGGCTAAGTTGATAGTCTTTTAAAAGATCCTGGGGTGCATTTTTCAACCAGTCTTTTACAGAAGTTACCAGTTCAGGAATTTCATTATCTGACACATTGGTGATATGTTCTTTATTTGCGCCCAACCTGCTGTAGGGCATGCCTGCACCAAGTTGACCGCTTTTTTCAAAAATAAATATTTCAAGGTCCTTTTCTCCCGATGCAAGTAATTTTTTAAACATGAAAAGAGCGGCGGGCCCGCCGCCAAGCAATCCTATTTTTTTTACGGGTAAAGGTGGTTGCATAAATAATGAGGTAGCATTTTTTAGGTTTAGAATTTTCGGTCACCCGAAAGTTATTTTATTTATTGATTTTCTTTGAAGGGTGATACTTCAAATGCCATGCCGGTGAAAAATATCCAAATTCAATGCATATTTATCAGGTAGAAATAAAATTGTGAAAAAAAATACACAAGGTGGGTAGGAAATTTAACGGTTAAAATAGTAGAATACTCAGGGTTAGGTAACAAAACAGAGGAAGCATTTGTTCCCCTCTTATTCGCTGAATAGCAAAGGCGAAGTGAAAGAGATACGAAGAAGGTTACCCTTACGTTCGCTTCGCAATGTGCGCCTGCCAGCCTGATACTTTTCCAACATTAGTATTTTTTCATTTAGCTTTAAGCAATTAAATAAAATATCATCAAGTATGCAGTTTAATAAAATCATTTACCCGGTATCTACTGCAATCTTTCTTTTTTCTTTAACAATGTATTTTACCAAACATGAAATGGTAAAAGTTTTTTTCTTTGATACTGCATTAGCCAACGGTGTATATCTGAATGTAAAAGATGGGGGACAATGGCTTGCAGTAACAGCCATAGCAATGCTGATTATTTCCCGCATTTTTGATTCAAAAATATTTACAAATCAAAATCACTTACAATGACCGATAAATTGAATATTGCCATTGCCCAGATAGCTCCCGTATGGCTCAATAAAAAACTTACCATAAAAAAGATAGAAACGGCTATTGAAGAAGCAGCAGCACAAAAGGCGCAATTGGTATGCTTTGGCGAAACCTTGTTGCCCGGTTATCCCTTCTGGCTGCAACTTACAGATGGTGCCCGGTTTAACAACAATATGCAAAAAGAAATATTTGCTCATTATTTAAAAGAAGCCGTTAGCATAGAAAAAGGCGACCTGAAAACGATATGCGCTTTGGCCAAAAAATTACAGATAGCCATTTACATGGGTTGTGCCGAAAAGGCTGCAGACAGAGGCGGACACAGCATTTACTGTAGCCTGCTGTATATTGATGCACTCGGCATTATACAATCCATACACCGTAAACTGATGCCTACTTACGAGGAGCGCCTGGCATGGAGTATGGGTGATGGCAACGGTTTGCAGGTTCATGCACTCGGCAATTTTACCGTTGGCGGTTTAAATTGCTGGGAAAACTGGATGCCGCTTGCCCGTACTGCATTGTACGCCCAGGGCGAAAACCTGCATGTGGCTGTATGGCCAGGTAATATCCGCAACACTATTGATTTAACCCGGCATATTGCAGTAGAAAATAGGATGTACGTTTTATCTGTCAGCGGGCTTATGCGTACAAAAGATATTCCCGATACGGTGCCCCATCATAAACTGATAAAGCAACAGGCAGGTGAATTTTTAAGCAATGGAGGCTCCTGTATTGCGGCACCTGATGGCAGTTGGGTTATTGCACCCATTACCGATAAAGAGATAGTTGTAACCACCACTATTGATATGCATGAAGTGAGAAAAGAACGCCAGAACTTCGACCCTTCAGGCCATTATGCAAGGCCAGATGTTTTTGAATTAAATGTGAATACAAAAAGACAAAAACTGGTTTATTTTCAGAGCTGATAAACAATGGTCTTATGGGGCCTGAAACTTTGTGTCTACTCCAGTTGGGATAAAACAATTTTTTTTACACGGTAACAATACCTGCAAAGATCATAGCAGTTATATACACAGATGATAATAAAAAACACATAAGCCCCAGCTTTAAGCCCAGGGCAACTCCATTTTTTTTCGTTTTCATAAGTCCGCTAAAAGTTACGGCATAATAAACCATAAAGCCCGTCATAAAAACAGTAATGGAATAACTGCCTGAACCAGTTATTAAATATTTCAGCAGCGAAAAAACACTTATCAATACCAGTAGTACATTTAGTTGGGC
>JBKJLT010000243.1:0-8396 GCA_046596765.1 Ferruginibacter sp.
TGCTTTTCTCAGAAAAGTGTAAGTTTTTCCAGCACAGAGAAAGGTCGCTTTTTTATATCGTGGGGATGGAACCGGTCGGCCTATACAAAAAGCAATATCAGGTTTAAGGGAAATGATTATGATTTTGAATTAAAGAAAGTTGTGGCACATGATAAACCTTCAAAAATTACTTTTCATAATTATCTGCAGATAGACAGGATTACCATTCCACAAACTAATTTCAGAATAGGATATTTTGTTCGGAAAAATCTGTCCGTTTCTTTTGGGTTTGATCATATGAAATATGTTATGGTAAATGATCAAACAGTATTTATGAAAGGTAAGATTACACGAAACGGCCCGTACGAAGCTGTATATAACGAAGAAAAAAAAATTACAGAAGATTTTCTGACCTATGAACACTCAGACGGTTTGAATTATATAAATGTAGAAGCTGAAAAATATTTTAACCTCTATCATAGTTCTAATAATAATTTTATTGTGGACGCTTCTCTTGGTGGGGGAATAGGAATATTAATGCCTAGGACAGATATAAAACTAATGAGCTACGATCGCAGCGACCAGTTTCATGTATCTGGGTTTGGACTAAACATAAAAGCAGGGATACAAGCAACAATTTTTAAGCACCTGCTTGTAAAATTTGAAAATAAAAATGGTTACATAAATATGCCTGACATTATTTTGCACCAAAAAGGAATTCCGGGAAGAGCAAAACAAGCCTTCTTTTTCACTGCATTGGATGGCATGATTGGATATAATTTCGCTTTATCAAAAAACAAAAAAAGTAAATAGCACTAAATAATAGGTGAAGATATCACGATATAGATTACAAATGCACAAGATAGATAACATAGAAATTAAAAATTTTAAAAGCATACGCCATCAAAAAATAGAACGGTGTAAGCGGATTAATGTGTTTGTGGGGCCGCCTAATGTAGGCAAGAGTAATATACTGGAGGCAATAGGTTTATTTTTATTATTGGACCATTCACATAGCCAACCTTTGACTCTTCAGAAACTTACAAGAGTTAATAAAGCAGATCAACTTTTTTTTAATGGGTTTATAAATGAGGATATTACTATTGCTTTAAATAGTGATTTGAAACTAACTATTGGAGTATCTTCTAATTTGAATTTGAAGATTACAACTATAGAAATACCAAGTACTATTCCATCAATAGATGTTAGTCAATGGAATAAAGAACCTAAAGAGGTTGTATTGAAATCTCTTGATGGAATTAGTGCTGATACAAATATCAAGGGGAATGATAAATTCAATATCGCTTCTATAAACAATTCTATTAACCCAATTAGGAAGTATATTTTTAAAAATTTATCTGTAAACGTACAATTTGCGACATTAACAAAATATTTAGTACCTCCATTTGGTGAAAATATCTCGGATATTATTTTCTCAATACCAGAAGTTAAGAACAAACTAATCGAACTTTTTGATTCTCATAATTTGAAAATTTCCCGTTCAGATTCTCAAGGATTTTTTAATGTATTAAAAGAGTTAAATGATGGTTCTTTTTTAATTTTAGATTTTGAACTGATTGCAGAAACCTTACAACGACTTATTTTTCATCAGGCAGCAATTTTGAGTAATAAGGATGCTATATTACTATTTGAGGAACCTGAATCTCATTTATATGAACCATACATTCTTGATATAACTAATTCTATAAAAAATGATAAAAATAATAATCAGTTTTTTATTGTAACTCATAACCAATATTTTGTAGATGAGTTATTAAGGGATGAAGAAAGTAGAAATAGTACAAATATTTATTTAGTAGGAACAGAGAAAGGGGAGACAAAAATAAAATTACTAAGTCCGGAGGTAAGCAAAGATGTTTATCAAACCGGATTAAACATTTTCTTTAATTACCAAAGCCTTTGGGATGAAAATTAAAGAGTATGAATAGAGTAATACGGGTTGAGTGTTGGGCAGATTTTTATTTTTTTGGAAGATTGCTTTTAAATAAAGAATTAATAAGAAAAGAGAAAAATAAGGCAGAGGTTTTTAAGAGTATAAGAGAAAGAGCTAAGGGAGAGTTTGCAATTGGTGTAGTTGATAACGATAATGATGCAATTGAACCTTATTTAAAAGGATTTACAATTGAGCAACGTTTTTTTATTTGTGATGAAGTAGAAGTAATCAAAATACAAGACTATCATTATTATATTATTCAACTTTACCCTAAAGAATTCGAAAAGTGGATTGTGAGGTATATTGAAAATAATTGTGGTAAAACATTAGAAGAGTTTAATTACAATGAGTATAGGGAGTTTGAAGATGATTCAAAAGTAATACTTGAAAAGTTAATTAAAAATGAAAGATTTATAAAAATGATTAACTATGTTTTATCAGATTGTGATAATTCGGAAAATCATGTAAGCAAGATTAAAAAGACTTTGAAATATCTAATTGACAATACCTATCAAGCTGATATAAACGAATTGAAAAATGTCTGAAGAAGTAAAAGCACCACCTGCAAATTTTAAAGTAACGATCGATAATATTACTATCGAGGTTGCGCCCGGTACAACAATATTAAATGCTGCCCGCCAGATTGGTGGCGATGTAACACCGCCTGCCATGTGCTATTACAGCAAGCTGGAAGGTAGCGGCGGTAAATGCCGTACCTGCCTGGTAGAAGTTGCTGCAGGCTCCACAGCCGACCCCAGGCCAATGCCAAAATTAATGGCCAGTTGCCGCACAACGGTTATGGATGGGATGGTTGTAAAAAACATGACCAGCGAAAAAGTGATTGATGCAAGAAATGGCGTGGTAGAATTTTTACTCATCAATCATCCACTTGATTGCCCCATCTGCGATCAGGCAGGCGAATGTCATTTGCAGGACCTGGGTTACGATCATGGAAAAGCAGGAACACGTTACGAATTTAAAAGAAGAACTTTCGAGAAAGAAGATATTGGCCCTTACATTCAGTTACACATGACAAGGTGTATCCTTTGTTATCGCTGTACTTATGTTGCAGACCAGTTGACCGATAGCCGTGTACATGGGATTTTAGATCGTGGCGATCATGCAGAAATATCAACCTATATTTCTAAGGCCATTGAAAATGATTTCAGCGGCAACATGATTGATGTTTGCCCGGTTGGTGCATTAACGGATAAAACTTTTCGTTTTAAAAACAGGGTATGGTTTACTAAGCCGGTTGACGCAAATCGCAATTGCGAAAATCCAAAATGCTGCGGTAAAGCAACTTTATGGTTGCGTGGTGATGAAGTTTTTAGAGTTACAGCCCGTAAAGATGAATGGGGCGAAGTACAAAATTATGATGGTAAGCCAGGCTGGATATGCAACACCTGTCGCTTTGACAACAAGAAAACAAGTGACTGGACAGTGGAAGGTTTGACAGCCATCAGCCGTCATTCGGTTATTGGAGCAAATAAATATGCAGTGCTTGAAATGCCCAACGACCCTCTTAAAGAACTATTAAATGGCCGTGATCCTAAATTAATGATGAACATACATAATGTTAGTGGTGTAAATAACCCCAACATTCGTTTAAGTGAAATTGAAAGGCCGGCGCACATGAGCGATTTTGCCAGGTCGGATGATTTTGTAAAAGGTGATGGAGAATCAACACAGTGGGGTTTACCAAAAGAATAAAATGATTTTAAAATACGAATATGCTTTTAGCAATTGATTTCGCTTTAATTATTGAGAAACTGGTTTTGATCATTATTGTAGTAATGGCCTCATTGGTTATTGCTATGTATGCAACCTATGGCGAAAGAAAAATTGCTGCTGTTTTGCAGGACAGGCGTGGCCCAAACCGTGCTGGTCCTTTTGGTATTTTACAACCTCTTGCAGATGGATTGAAATTGTTTTTTAAAGAAGAGATCATACCTGATTTTTCTTCCAAATTCCTGTTCATACTTGGCCCTTCACTTGCCATGCTTACTGCAATCATGACGAGTGCCATTGTTCCATGGGGCGATAAAATTCATTTATTTAACAGGGATATTTCTTTACAGATTGCTGATATTAATGTTGGAATATTGTATGTGTTTGCAGTAGTGAGTATGGGTGTATATGGCATCATGATCGGTAGCTGGGCGAGTAATAATAAGTTTTCTTTGATGGGTGGTTTACGGGCAGCTTCGCAGATTATCAGTTACGAGCTGGCAATGGGCATTGCTTTAATTGCCTTGCTGATGGTAACCGGAACCCTGAGCCTTAAAGAAATGGTATTGCAGCAGCAGGCAGGTCACTGGAACATTATCTATCAACCTTTGGGCTTTCTGTTATTTTTGATTTGCGCCTTCGCCGAATGTAACCGTGCTCCCTTCGATCTGGCAGAAGCAGAGAGTGAATTGATCGGAGGATATCATACCGAGTATTCATCTATGAAACTGGGCTTCTACCTGTTCTCAGAATACATCAACATGTTCATTAGTAGCGTAATAATGGCCACTTTGTATTTTGGTGGTTATGATATACCATTTGTAAATGAACTGAATTACAACCCTAACCTGATGGCGGGATTAGGTGTACTTGCGCTAATGGCAAAAGTTATTTGTTTTATATTCCTGTTCATGTGGGTACGTTGGACAATTCCAAGATTCAGGTACGATCAGTTGATGAACCTGGGCTGGCGGATTTTAATTCCATTGGCTTTGTTCAATATGTTGGTGACTGGTGCAATAATTTTATTGAAACAAAATAACTGGCATTTTTAATTTATCATAAAAAACAATTAGGGCTCCGCCATGGCGGATTTGGAGTATGCAAGCATTAACTAACAGATTAAAACAGGTTGACCGCCGGAAAATGAGTTTCCTGGAGCGGCTTTACCTGGTGGCTATTTTTAAAGGAATGCTGATTACTTTCAGCCATATCTTTAAAAAGAAACCTACTATAAATTATCCTGAAAAAACAAGGCCTTTCAGTCCTGTTTTTCGTGGCCTTCATATTTTAAACAGAGATGAAGAAGGACGTGAAAACTGTACTGCATGTGGTTTGTGTGCAGTTGCCTGTCCGGCAGAAGCCATAACTATGGAAGCCGCCGAAAGACAAACAGGCGAAGAAAATTTATACCGGGAAGAAAAATATGCAGCTAAATACGAGATCAATATGCTGCGTTGTATTTTTTGTGGTTTGTGCGAAGAAGCCTGCCCTAAAGACGCTATTTATTTAAGCGAAACTTTTGCGCCGGCCGACTACCAACGCAAACAATTCATTTATAAAAAAGAAGAATTATTGATACCGCACCCCATTGAAGAACCGGATGCTTATAAAAAAGCATTGGGCAATCGGGTGAAAAGAGAAAATATTAATTAACAGAACATAATCAACCCTTCCGCCGCGGCGGAGAGTTGGAGGGCACTTATGAGCATTACAGAAATTCTATTTTGGGGTTTATCAGCGTTGGCTTTGTTCGCTGCAATTATGGTAGTTGCCAGTAAAAGCCCGGTGTACAGCATATTATATCTTATTGTTGTATTCTTTGCCATTTCGGGCCATTATATTTTGTTGAATGCACAATTCCTGGCTATCGTAAATATCATTGTATATGCAGGTGCCATTATGGTGTTGTTTTTATTTGTGGTGATGCTGATGAATTTGAATGCAGAATCGGAACCCAAAAAAAACCGGATGTTGCAGTTTGCGGGCTTAATTTCAGGAGGATGTTTATTCCTGGTTTTAATTGCAGCTATTTCAGAAACAGCGCAGGCATCCAATATGGTGCAGATGGGTGGAGGAGAAAGTGGCCTGGTAAAAAACCTGGGAATGGTACTGTTTAAAAATTATGTTCTGCCATTTGAAATAAGCTCGGTATTGTTTTTAAGTGCAATGATTGGGGCGGTAGTAATTGGGAAGAAAGCAGAGTAATTGGTAATTAGTAATTTGGTTTGAGGCGAATGCAGTCAATCTGAAAAATATAAATTTAAAAATAATCACGCAGTGGAAATTAAATGGTACATCGGTTTGGCCTTGGCACTTTTCTGCACCGGAATTGTTGGCGTACTTACACGCCGCAATTCCATCATTATTTTTATGTGCATAGAGTTAATGCTCAATGCTGTGAATTTATTGCTGGTAGCATTTTCAAAAATGCATGCAGCATCTGCAGTTATACAATCTAACCCAAATGTGGTAAGTGATGCACAGATATTTGTGTTCTTTATAATGGTGGTTGCTGCCGCAGAAGTAAGTGTGGGACTGGCCATCATCGTAATGCTTTACAGAAATACACATTCGGTGGATGTAAACTTTTTAAACAGGTTAAAAAATTAACCACTGGTAATGGTGGTTTTAATAAGGGCTTATGAATAATGTTTTACAAATGGTTTGGCTGATTCCTGTTCTTCCTTTAATTGGGTTTTTAATTAACGGTTTGGGCAGAAAGCAGGTTTCAAAAACAATGGCTGGCATTATAGGCAGCGGAACGGTGTTTCTATCTTTCCTGATAAGCGTGTATGTTTTTTACTGCGTAAAAGGGGGCAACACGCATGTAGCCCATTATTTCGATTTTATAAATATTACCGCACTTAAAATCGGTTTCGATTTTCAGATCGATCAGCTTTCATCCATCTTCTTATTAATAATTACCGGTGTTGGTTTTTTAATACATGTGTATTCAACTTCCTACATGCACGATGAAGAGCCAAAAGATTTTGCAAAATATTTTGCTTATTTAAACCTGTTTGTTTTTTCTATGCTGCTGCTGGTAATGGGTGCCAATTATGTAATTATGTTTATTGGCTGGGAAGGTGTGGGACTTTGTTCTTACCTGCTCATCGGTTACTGGTTTAAAAATACCAATTACAATATTGCCGCAAAAAAAGCCTTTGTTATGAACCGCATTGGTGATCTTGGTTTTTTACTGGCTGTGTTCTGGCTTATCTCAAAATTGGGCACGGCCGATTACCACGAAGTTTTTGCTAACGTTTCAAAATTAACCGCAACAGATATTACCGGCATCACGTTACTTTTATTTGTTGGTGCAATGGGTAAAAGTGCACAAATTCCTTTGTACACCTGGTTACCCGATGCGATGGCTGGCCCAACCCCTGTAAGCGCTTTGATACATGCCGCCACCATGGTTACCGCAGGTATTTACATGATTGCCCGCAGCAATATTTTATATACCATGGCACCAGTTACGCAAAGTGTTGTCGCCATCGTAGGTTTATCTACTGCCATTCTTGCTGCTACCATCGCCTTAAAACAAAACGATATTAAAAAAGTATTGGCTTACTCAACGGTTAGTCAGTTGGGCTACATGTTTTTAGCATTGGGTGTTGGTGCATACACCGGTGCTGTGTTTCATGTAATGACACACGCTTTCTTCAAAGCACTTTTATTTCTTGGTGCAGGTAGTGTTATACATGCCATGAGTGGCGAGCAGGACATTCGTAACATGGGTGGATTGAAAAAATACATGAGCGTTACGCACATTACTTTCCTGCTGGCATGTTTGGCTATTGCAGGTATGCCTCCTTTCTCAGGTTTCTTTTCTAAAGATGAAATTCTGGCTGCAGCTTATGAAAGAAGCCCGCTGCTTTGGGGCGTTGGCGTTGTCGGAGCAATCATGACGGCTTTTTATATGTTCCGCTTATATGCCATGACTTTCCTCGGAAAATTCCGCGGTACGCATGAGCAAGAACATCATTTGCACGAAAGCCCTAAAGCCATTACTATTCCTTTAATTATTCTTGCCATTTTATCAGTAATTGGTGGTTGGGTAGGCATACCTGAAATATTTATGCACGGCGGGCACCGGCTGGAAGCATTTTTGGCTCCTGTATTTGCACAAAGCAATGCGTTAACCGAAAAACATTATTTATCACATGCTACAGAATATATGTTGATGGGCATTTCTGTAGGCGCAGCGTTGGTTGCCTTGGTTTATGCCTGGAACAAATTCAGCAAATATCAGAAAACAGATGAACAAGAAACCGGCCTTGGCAAAGTGCTGGCCAACAAATGGTATGTTGATGAGTTGTATGATACCATCATTGTAAAACCTGTGCAATCAATCGCAAAATATTTCAATAATATTTTTGAGAAAAAAGGTATTGATGGTTTTGTAAATGGTGTTGGTAAGGCAGTTAATTATGGCAGCCGGCAGATCCGTTTATTGCAAACGGGCCAGGTAGGTGCTTATGTGTTAATGATGGTGCTGGGCACTTTGATTTTTTTTATTATTCAGTTGTTTTTGTAATACCGCCTTTCCTGATATTTATCGGAATAAGATTGTATTAACCGATAGCAAAAGCGATTGTTTTTTTGGTATAATCGGTATAAGAATTAATTATGGACCCAAAAAATATTTGGATAACTTTTCCGGAATTGTTGATCTGGTTTCCGCTGGTAGCAGGGCTGGTTACTTTTTTTATACGTAAGGAAAAAG
>JBKJLT010000270.1:0-5809 GCA_046596765.1 Ferruginibacter sp.
TGGTTTAACCTGTACTGAAGTAGTAGGTAATATTTATTCTGTTGATGCAGCCGGACCGCTTCCCTGCAGGCTCACCAATGCAACCAGGTTAACTTTAGCTGTGGGTGATATGCAAACTGCTAAAGTTAATCTGGTTGCATTGGTCAGCCTGCAAGGAAGCGGTCCTGCTGCATCAACGGAATATATATTTCCTACCACTTCTGTACAGGTTAAACCAATTGCTGCACCGGTGATAGGACTTGTGCCTATGTCTCCTGTTACAGAAGATTTATACACATCTGTAATACCCGATTTAGACAAGATGGTAAATTCGCCGGACAAACCGAGATTTACCGCCTCCAACTGTTGCTGACTTTTTCCGGATAATGTTTTAGATGCAGACAAAGCAGACGGACTTGCGGGTGTGGCCAAAGCTGCATTAGTTAGTGAATCTTTTTTGCATCCGGCGGCAAATACCATCAATAGGGATACTACTGTTGGTAATACTAGTTTTTTTAAAATCATAGCTATATAGTTTTTTAATTGTGACGTAAGAAGCTGGAATAAGTCTTACAGTACTTGGTTTAAACGGGTAAAATATTGATTATTCTTTTTCTGCCCTATCTGCAACAGAACACATATATGCGTGATGATAAAATATACATCAGTTAAAATAGAATCAAATAAACAAGCGGTAATAATACCTGCCGGTAACTTCTGAAATTTGTCAATAAATTTGTTGCTGAACTTTGTCTTTTCTAAAAGCAGGAATTGCTTATCTGTTTTCCAAATTTGGATTTTGATAACCTGTAATGTTTATTTTTACGGGTTGTCTGATACTATAATATTTACCAATTACCGTGCCACTAATCAATAATAAAATTTTGGTTTGTCATCTTTTGGTCTGCCAGTATGCAGATGGAGAAAATTTGCCTTAGTTCGTGTCTCACGAACCTCTCTTCCATAACCTCCGATTCAAAAACTTTAATAAAGATATGCGGTACAAGAGAGATGCTTCTTTTCTTTTACTAAAAAAAAAGAGTAACAGAATAAGTTCACAACAATGTCGCCATGATATTTCGACTTCGCTCATTACAAATGCCGGTAACAAAAAAAAGCATCATCCACCTATCAAAACCGTGGGGCATCCTAATATAATACTGCCGCCATGTGCAGTTCCATCTCCCATACGTGCGGCTGGTTTTCCGCCAATTAAAACGGTGGCCGATCCTTTTACAATGGTATCGGGCGGGCCAACGCACACAAGCACATCGCCAAGGACAGCGGCGGGTAATTTGCCGATTAATACGGTTGGTACGCCGGGGCCGGAAATTGGTCCGCCCACATGTGGTATGGGTGGTAAGCCCGGTGTTAGCATGGGGCAAGTGTGCATATCTGTTAACCTGGCTGCGGGTGCTCCCATAATTATTTATTTTTTTAGTTGATCATTACCATTGCTCCCTTCACAGTTGTTTGTCCCGATGCCGAAAGCTCTGCTGTTGCATTGCCTTTGGCGGTAAAACCAACTTGAGCCGTGTTGTTGATATTTATTGCCGATACCGAAACATCCTGTTGTGCATTAATGGCAATTTTACCTCTTGCATCAAGGCTGATATTACCGCTTGCTTTAAGCACAATATCTTTAGCACTGCTCAATTGTAGGCCGCTGCTGTTTAAGGTAACTGAATTGAATTGCTGGTCGGCAATTACAATACGCTTATCATCGTCGCTGATGGTTATTTTATTTTGCCCCGGCGTTTTTATTTCAATCATTTTCTTTTCATCATCAAACAAAACCTGCATTTTGGTTTTGGTAGTAAATGATTTGATGTAGTTGTTTTCATCCGTAGCAGGTAACGCCGGATTATTTGTTTTGCTGTAGAGCGAACCGAGTATAACCGGTGCATCAACATCGCCGGAGAGAAAACCTACCACAACCTCATCCCCTATCTCGGGATAAAACAAAGCACCTGCCCCCGCAGTTGCATAAAAGCCGGCCAGCGGTGCCCACACATCAACCGGTTGCTCTGCCGCAGATGCAATGGTTACCTGCACACGGTATTGATTTTGCGGATCGTTACTGATGTTTTTAACCGTGGCCATTTGCAAGGCGGGTATTGCATGCCGGGCTGCGGCATTGTTGCTGAATTGTTCGGCATGCAACTGCTGTTGCAGGCCAAAGCTAACTTCTGTGTACCAGTTTCCCTCTTCAATGGTATGCGTAACAGCCCACACAAATGCATTACCGTTAAATTTTTTACCAACGCCTTCCAGTTCAATCAGGTCGCCGGTTTTTACTGCTGCACTGCCTGTAAATCTTACCTGCCCATTGCTGCTGCCTGCTGAAGCATTCCCGCCTGGCGGCTGAACTTCCGTGCTTAGTGTGGCGTTAAAAGAAATGATGGACTCGCCCATTGCTATGCGTAACACAGGCTGCTGCGCAAGGTTAGGCTTTGCTATGCTAATAACATCATTGTGCGTATTTATGATGAGTCCATTCTTTTTGCAGCGCTGCTGTATAAAATCCCAGTCGGTTACCATTTGCTGAAAAAGAGTTACCTGTACATCATCGGTTTCTTCTACCAAAACAGGTAAGTTGTATTTTGCTGCAATGGCGGTAATTACCTCACTATCTTTTTTATTTGTAAAAAAGGCTTCGGCGGTATTGTATGTTAAAGCTACCGCCTGCTGTTTACAAAGCAATTTTACGTAAAAGAAATTTTCGTTATCAACAACTACTTCGTGATTTACAATAAGGCCGCTGAAAATATTTGTTTCTCCACCATTGCCGTAACCTGCGGTAATACTTAGTTGGTTACCGGGATTAAAATCATCTGAATCTGTTATGCTGATAGCACCGCTTGTGGCATCGGCCTCCCCTATCATTACCAGCTCAGCAAATGATATCTTATTTACTTCGTGCAACACACGCACTGACTTTAATCCATATTCATCACTGCTGGGTTTACCGTTAATAATTACTGTAACCCTGATGGAGGGATCTTCTATATCACTAAAAGGCGATGGTACCGGCATGTTTTAAATTTTTTATGTGCAGCAAATTGTTGTTGGCAAAAATGAAGATTAATTCTTACTTACTCCTTTATCCCAAATAACTCTTTTGTATCGGGCCGGTAATATGGTTTACTAAAGAATTTTTCTACAGTGGCGTTAAAAAGGTCGGGGTCGGTTTCGGGTATCATGTGGGTGGCACCGGGAAAAATGCAGAGCCATGCTTTTTGCAGGTTCTGGTATATCTGCAGGGTATGGGCTTCTTTAATTACATCTTTATCGCCGCTCATTACCAGGGTTGGGGCTTTTATTCTTTGTACATCGGCAAGAGGTATATGTGGTTGATTGCCTAAGAGGTCAAAAAGTTTTTTTGCCTGGGCATAATTGTAAGCAGTATCTTTTTTGGCTATCATACTGTCGGTGTAGGCGGCCGTTTGTTGCACCCATTTTACTGCCCAGTTATATACGGCGCTGCTGTCGGGTTGCAGGTTGGCACCCATGATGGCCATCATACGTACTTTATTTGGGTGGCGTATGGCCATCAGCAGGCTTTCGATGCCGCCATCGCTCCAGCCAATGAAATAGGCAGAGTCAATATGCAACTGGCCAAGCAGGGCAGCCCAATCGTCCGTTATTTGCTCGTAGGTTAGGCGGGCTTTGCTATCGCTGCTTTTGCCTTGTGCACGGCTATCGGCCACAATAATTTTGTATTTGCTTTTAAAATACTCAATCTGGTTGGCCATACTTGCCACACTGCCGCCATTACCATGAACCAGCACCATGGGTGCGCCCTGTCCATAGGTTTCGTAATACATTTTAATACCATTTACGGTTACATACTTACCTGCAGCGGGGTTATTGCCATAGGGCGTAATGAAAGTTTTTTGTACCTGCGCAAAGCTGGTTTGTGCAAGGAGGAATATGAAGATAATGACGATTGTTTTTTTCATGATTGTTTTAGTTATGGGTTAGGTATTTTTTGTTATTTACAAGTTAAGGCGATAACGCCTAAAAACTGCTGACTACTTATTTATTGTTCTAACTATTGCCTGTTGTGAAATATATAACATTTGGTATAAAACTAAGCACGTTAATTGAATATGGGGTTTTATTAAGCGTAAAAATTATGAGCAGTACTATTAATTACACAGCCTTGCACCTTGAAACACTTGAAGTAATACTGGTGATGCACGTAAACAATCATTTACAACTGCTTAATAATCCAGAGGCAGAGCATCAGAAAATACTGAATCTGGAAAGTACTATTGAACAGGTGAGGCTTGCTATCAGCATGAAAGCGGGTGCTGTGGGATGTGAGAATCAGGAACTAGGAATTGAGAATTCGAAATCTTTCACCTAACACACAAAACCAACAACCCAAAACTCACACTCCTATTTTCTCATCTACTATTTTTAAAATTTCCGCTTCAAGGGCAATGGTTTCGGTTTCTATTTCTGCAGCACGGGTAATAATATTGTTGGTGAAAGTTTTATCGTTGTAACCGGTGGCATTAACACGCACATTCATAAAAGCACCCATTACGGCAGCCCGTGCACATAGCGCACCAACGCCAGCATCGGTAACTGAATTGGGGTTGCCTTCCATAACCATTGCCTTAATCACTTCCATACTTGCATAAGCAGTTTCCATTACTTTAAAAGGTATTTCAATGGCGTATTTTGTGGCTGCCTGTATAGCTTCGGAACGTGCTGTTTTATCTGCATCAGTTGCTTTGGGTAAAGCAAATGCTTCCATTATTTTATTGAAGGCTGCAGTATCTGCATCAACTAATTTTAATAACTCATTTTTAATCTGCTCTCCTTTCTCTGCCCAGGTGCTAAACTCCTGCCAGCACTCATCCCAACCACGTTTATGGCTGCTGAGGTTAGCCACCATGCAGCCAAGGCTTATACCTAATGCGCCCACGTAAGCGCTGATTGAGCCGCCGCCGGGTGCAACGCTTTCGCTGGCGGTAAGGTCGGCAAAGTCATTGAGCTTCATGTTTATCAAGCGGCTGCTGGCTGCATCGGCAAGCATGTATTCAATAATGCGTTCTTCTGGTTTAAAGGGGCCCAGTTCATCAAGCCCCATACTTTTAATGGCGATTTTTATCAGTTCTTTTTCGCTTACACCAGTGCTGCGCTGTTGTTTTTGTAAAAAGTATTTGCCGGCATCGGTCATGGCTTTTAAAGGAATAAGTCCTACCAGTTCGCTGCCGGTTACTCTTATGCCACGTGCGGTTGCCTTTGTGTTCACTTCATCAAATGCTATATGCACAGGAGTAATGTTGATGTTGGTTAGGTTCATAGAAATTTGCGCCACACCATATTCTTCAATGTACCAGCCGATGGCTTTTACGCTTTTGAGCGTGCCGGGTTGGTTTACTTTTTTTTCCCCTACTTCTATAATTCTTCCGGCTTCACGCACATCAAATGCGATTGCATTGGCACGGCGGGTTGATGTGGTGTTGAGGTTGATATTGTAAGCCACTAAAAAATCTCTTGCACCAATTACAGTACCTCCACGGTTGGCATCAAACTCAGAAGGGCCAAAATCGGGTTTCCATTGCGGTTCTTTTATTTTTTTAAAAAAGCCTTCGTATTCGCCGGCACGTATCACCGATAAATTATTTCTTGTTGCATTGGGTTGTGCGGCTTCGTATAAATAAACGGGGATGTTCAGTTCTTCTCCTACCCTTTTAGCAAGCTGCTGTGCAAACTTCGCTGTTTCTTCCATGCTTATGTTGGCAATGGGTATCAGCGGACAAACATCTGTACCGCCCATGCGGGGATGCTCGCCTTTGTGTTTGCTCATGTC
>JBKJLT010000357.1:0-15951 GCA_046596765.1 Ferruginibacter sp.
AACACAACAAGATTTAATGCTAATAAGTTCGCTACTTTTGTCCAGTGGAAATTTAGGGCATATAAGCAGCAAATTACCTGTACAAATGGAAGAGGATTTATTACAAAACTGGCAAAAAAAATCAGCCGATCATCAAAAACTATACAAGCAATACCTGCACAGGGCCGATAAGCGGAAAGTGCTGAAACTGTTGCCCGACCTGCATGATGAAGCTTTTGAAAAAATTGATTGCCTGCAATGCGCCAATTGCTGCAAAAGCTATTCGCCCCGGTTTAAAACACCCGACATTAAACGTATTGCCAAATATTTAAAGATGAAGGAAGGTGACTTTATCAATACCTACCTTTTTATAGACAGCGAGGGCGACTATGTTTTAAAATCAAAACCCTGTCCGTTTTTGGGTGCCGATAATTACTGCACTATTTATGAAGAGCGCCCATCCGACTGTCATCGTTTTCCTTATACAGACGAAGATGTATTTATAAAACGACAACCGCTTACCCAAAAAAACAGCAGCTTTTGCCCTATTGTTTATTATGTGCTGGAGAAGTTGATTGATTTGAAATAGGTGTCTGGCCACTGCCAATAGGATTTACCAATAAAAGTTTTTGTTTCTCAGCCTTCTTATTATGTATGGAGTATTTTTAGTGGCCTGACACCTGCTACTTCCCCGCCAGTTCCGTGTAAGCAGCACCCAGCGGCCTTTCAATGCCATCGCCTTTCCATTCAGGCGAGCCGGGTATTTCAGTGATTTTCAATATTTCTTCCTTAGTTTTTCCCAATCTTATCTGCGATTCTGTATATTTTAAAACATTGCCCAGGTAATCTCCAAAAGCTTTTAAGTCATCAGCCTTAACCACCACATCATATCCGGCAGCTGCATGGCCGCACACAAATTGAGTATCTTTATTAAAAGTTGCAATGGCTTTGTTTAAAAGCAATATCCAGTTGGCAATATTGGCACCAGATGCTTTATCAATGTAAGGATGGCGGCGGTTAAAAACCAGGTCGCCCATGTGTACAATGTTGGCTTTTTCAAAATGTATCATCGAATCTCCATTGGTATGGCCTGCGCCAAAATAATAGGCTTTAATGGTTTCTTTGTGTACTTTGGTACTCCAGCCTTCTTCGCCAAAAGTTATATCCGGCACATGAAATTTTGAACCATCCATCTTTTGTTCGGCTGCTACTCTTAGCTGGTTGGCTTTTGAATTTACATGTGCAACCACATGTTCGGCCAGGCCTTTAAATGCAATATTACCAGCAGTATGATCGCCATGATGATGGGTATTGATAAGGTATTTAAAAGGTTTTTTACTTTTCTTTTTCAACTCGTCAATCAAATGGCCTGCAGAATCAGGGAACTGCGAATCTACCACCACAATTCCTTTTTTGGTAAGCAGAAAAACTATGGTGCCTCCTTTTTCGGTAAAGATGCCGATATCATTTGTAAGCATTTTTATTTTCCAGGCGGGGTCGAATAAAAAGGAAGCCAGTGAACTTTGGTTAAGCAGTGCTAAACTGGCCATGGTTAAGCCTGTATTGCGTAGAAATGATCGGCGTTGCATGATGATGAGTTTTAGTTATACAATTTACAAAAAAAATGAAAGGCAGGTAATTTTTAATAACAGCAATTATCCTGATAAGTTCACCCGTAAAACTTTAAAGATTCTGAATGGCAATTCTTCTTTTCTTTTTAAGCTCTTTAAAATGGGTAGGCGTAAGACCCGTTACCTTTTTAAACTGAGCTGATAAGTGCGCTACGCTGCTGTAATGTAACTTATAAGAAATTTCTGTAAGTGTCATATCTTCAAACATGATCAGTTCTTTTATGCGTTCAATTTTCATGGCAATAACGTATTGCTCAATAGTAGATACTTCTACTTCAGAAAAAAGGTTTGCCAGATAAGTATAATTATAGTTAAGTTTTTTACTTAGATAGTCTGAAAAATTGGTGATTATTTTTTCTTCGGTATGGTAAACATAATCAACTACCACTTTTCTTATTTTCTCTATAATAGCTCCCTGTTTGTTTTCCATTAATTCCAGGCCCACTTTCTTAATCTTGCTGTTAAGTTTTTGCTTTTCATCAGCACTTAATTCTTTCCTGGTTTCAATTTCGCCCAATTCAACCTTTACAGGTTCAATTTTAAGTTCTTCCATAGCTTCTTTTACAAAAACTTTGCAGCTTAAGCAAGCCATATTTCTAACATATAGTTTCATAATATAAATTTAAGAAATTCATCTTGGCTGTAAATATACTGCTACTGCTTATTCTTTATACGGGTATAATATTTTAAATGCTTCATAAATACTGTTATGCAAAATAGTTGCGTGGTTCTCTTTTGGTAAAGGAACAAAATCAATCTTCATGTTTTTCTTTCCAGATTGTTGCAGTGCCTTCACCAGGCCGGCTGCACCTTCTTCCATTTCTTTTCCTTCGGCACCAACCGAAACATACACCCATTTTTTATTGTCTGTTTGCCCGGCCAGCATTGAAGGGGCTTGTTTTAATAAAGATTCATCATCCCACCAAAGGCTGGGACTTACAATGATATAGTTTGAAAACAGGTCCGGTTTTTTCAGCAGTATTTCAGAAGCAATCAATCCACCAAGTGATTGTCCAATAAGATAGGTACTGTCGTTTGTTTTGTAATTGGCCTTAATAAAAGGTTGTAATTCCTTCTCAATAAAATCAATAAATTTAGCTGAGCCACCGGTTGTTGGGTATTTCTTTTTTAATGCTGCATTCTTTGTTGGGAAAGTAAAATCCCTTTTTCTGTCAATATTGGCAATACCAACAACGATGGTTTTGGGCATATTAAAAGTCATGTTATAAAACTGTACCAGCCCAACAACGTGCAAAAAATCTTCGTTGGCCGATCCATCTAATAAATAAATAACCGTGTATTTTCCTTTGCTGTTGTAGCCCTCAGGTAAATAAATATTTAAGGTTCTGTTTTCATCCAGAATTACAGATTTTATGATTTTAATTTCTCCAATGCTGAAAGGGTTGGTTGTTTGGGCATTTAATGTAAATGCGCAAAACAGGGAGATTATTATTATTGAAATGCTGTTTTTCATTTTATATGTTTTGTATGTGCAGATTTTATTTAAGCTCAAGTTCATCTAAAAAATTCTTTATCGCACTTATATTCTGGCTTTTGTTATCATGCATGGTTCCGTGGCCGGCACCTTCAATCATAACAAATTTAGAATTGGGTACTAAGCTCTGAAAGTATCTTACCGTTACCGGGCGGGCTTCATCAAACTCGCCGGTTATAAAAAGAGTTGGAACTTTAATGGTTCTTAATTCTGGTACCCGGCTGTAATTAATAAGCGTACCGGTTGCTGTAAATTCTGTTGGCCCCCACATGTAATTATAAATAAAGGTATTACCTTTTGATATTGCGGTATCCAATTCACTGGTTAATTTAATCTTTCGTACTCCAAAGTTTTTGCTGAATACTTCATTGGCATTTTTATATGCAGGTGATTCATAATCATGATTTTTTTCGCCGGTTTTAATTGCCAACTGAATAGAATCGGGCAATGTACTGATAAGTGTATCTGCATCGGCTTTCCATGATGTAGTACTGAAATAAGGACTATTAAAAATGATAGCCTTAATTCCCTTCGGGTATTTAAGGTAATATTCTAAAGCTAAAGCTGTACCCCAGGAATGGCCGTGCAGGTAAAACTCTTTTAATCGCAGTGAAGTTTTTAAAGCTTGCACCTGCTCAACAAAATTTTCAACTTTAAGTAAAGTAGTGTCTGTATGGTAATCAGACCGTCCGCTGCCCAATTGATCAAATATAATAACAGGCCTGTCATCGCCTAAAGATGCAAATTGATAAAACGATCTGCTGGTTCCGCCAGGTCCGCCATGCAGCATAAGAATAGGCGTATGTTTACCTTCTCCTAAAATACGATACCATATTTTTCCTCCTTTTACAGTAACGTAACCTTCTCCGGCTTTTAATTGAGGTACAGATCTGCAGCCTGAAAAAACAGCAATAATAATAAATGTAAATAAGCTTATAAACAGTTTAGAGTTGTTGATATGTTTCATGTTTTTTTATTTGATGCATAAATATACGCACCGGTTTTTTTATCAAGGAGGATTTAGTAAAACACAATTAAGGTTCCCCAATGGTATGGCGATGAAAGGATTGGTTATTCTTTCTTCGATGATGCCAAGAAAATATATCGCTGGTATTCAAACTGTTTTTTGTAAACCCATTTCTCGACTTCGCTCGAAATTAACATCATCATAGTTCGACTTCGCTCACTATTCAACTTCGCTCACTATTCAACTTCGCTCACTAGTATTCCAACTTCCTTAGCTTCGGAAACTTAAGCCAGGTAGCAATTACAACCAATACCGACATTGCACCCCCAAATATAATTGCGGGCAATGTGCCAAACATGCGGGACGTAACACCACTTTCAAACTGTCCCAGTTCGTTACTGCTGTTTATAAAAATTAAATTGATGGAAGCTACACGGCCCCTTAATTCGTCAGGAGTGTATAACTGCATGATGGTGCCACGTACCACCACGCTAACAGCATCAAACAGGCCCGCCACCAGCATGGCCATAAAACTTAGCCAGTAAACTTTTGACAACCCAAAAATGATAATGCAGATACCAAAGCCTGCAACCGCAAGTAACATTTTTAAACCTTGCTTTTGTTTCATAGGGTATTTAACCAATACGCCAATACTGATGAGGCTGCCCAGATCCATTGCTGCGTTTAAAAAACCATAACCAATAGGGCCGGTATGTAAAATGGTTGATGCTATTTCGGGAATAAATGCGACGGCACCACCAAAAAGAACTGCAAAAAGGTCTAAGGAAAGAACACCGAGTAAATTCTTATTATTGAAAACATAAGAAAAACCTTTTTTAATGGACGTCAGCATTGGTTCTTTTTCCAGGTTGATTGCCGGTGGTTTGGGATATAATTGCAATGCAAAAATACCGGCAGTTAATATTAGTGCAGCGGTTACAAAGTAGGCACCGGAAATACCTATGATTGCAATTAGTAATCCGCCCACTGCATGGCCGCCGATGGATGATATTAACCAGGTAGATGAATTGTAGGAAATGGCTTTTTGCAATTGTTCACGGGATACGATGGCCGCTATCATACTGTTGGCTGCAGGCCCGGCAAAAGAGCGGATAATACCTGTGCAAAAAACAACCGATAATATTACCGTAAGCTTGGTTGTATTGCTGAAATCGAACCAGGGCAAACTCACTATGGCCAGGGTAATACCACAAAGCAAATAAAAGGCATAAGACCAAACCAGGATATTTTTTTTATTATGTTTATCAATATAATGTCCGGCATATAATGCCGCTATTACAGCCGGTATAAACTCGGCCAGGCCGGCAAAGCCAACCATATACGTATTTGCCAAATGAAAAACCTGGTAAATAACAACCGTGGTTATCATACGTAAGCCTAACACAAAAAATAACCTGGCAAAAATAAAATGAGTAAATTCTTTGGGGAGTTTATCGCTGCTCATTTCTAAATGATTAAGGCAAAGTTATATAATGTTGCCCATCTTCATACTCTTTATCAAGTGCGTCAGTAATAATTTTCATGTGCTCTTCGTTACCAAGGAAATCAGCATTACCGGCATCTACATACAGTGTTTTAATATTATGCTGCTTTATGTACTGGGTATAAGTTTCCTGTAAAGTAAACAGGTAATCATTGGGAATAGATTGTTCATAATCCCTGTTGCGTTTTTTTATATTTTCCTGCAATTTTTTTACAGAAGTGTGTAAGTATATAACAATATCGGGCTGTACAATCTGGGGATTAATGATCTCGAAAAGTTTTTGATACAATCGGAATTCTTCATCGGGCAGATTTACTTTTGCAAACAAAAGACATTTGGTAAAAAGATAGTCGGATATGGTTATGTTTTGAAACATATCTTTTGTCTGCAGCAGGTCTTTTAATTGTTTATAACGTTCTGCCATAAAAAATAATTCCAGCGGAAAAGCATATTGGCCGGGATTTTCGTAAAATTTTGGCAGAAATGGGTTGTCGGCAAATTCTTCCAGTATCAGCCTGGCATTAAAATGTTTGCTTAGTAAATGAGCCAGCGTGGTTTTACCGGCACCAATATTTCCCTCAATGGTTACAAAATTATATTTCATGCAGTTTTATAAAGTTAACAGCGTCCTGTGGACATCCGTCAAAGCGAACTGCAAAATAAGTGGAAACAACTTTTCGGGCGTTAAAACTTTTTAACATTTAGTTTGTCGGGGCAGTGCATAAGCAATTGGTGAACCGTTTTTTTAAGTACCGGATGTTTCAGATTAGGGGATAGCTGATTGAGTGATACCAATACAAAGCGCCTGTTTTGTATCTGCGGATGAGGAACCGTCAGTTGTGCCTGGTCAATTATTTCTTTGTTGAAAAATAAAATATCAATGTCTATAATGCGGGGAGCATTTTTTACTGTTCTTACCCGCCCCATTTTTTTTTCAATAGCCAAAATGATATGCATGGTTTGTAAAGCGGTTAGTTTTGTTTCAACAATAATGACCCGGTTTAAAAAATCGGGTTGTTTGGTATTGCCCCATGCCGCAGTGCTGTACAGGTCGGATTGACGGGTTATGGCACCAATTTGCCTTTTTATTTGTGTTTTTGCTTTTGCTAAACTGGCTTTGCTGTTGCCTATATTGCTGCCAAGCAGCAGGTAAGTATTATTCATCAGATTTTAAAAAGCCTTTCATCAGGCCAGAATGATTTTGTTTTTACAAGTGTTACTTTTTTAAAATCCTCATGCAGTGGATTTGCAAGATAATTATACTCTTCCTGAATAACTGCCGAGGGCACTTTTAAAATCAGTGATGGGGTTTGCTTAAAAAATTCGTCACCAATATAACGGGTATATTCAAAATCATCTTTCCAGTTGCTTTTTAAATGTTTCAAATCAATGCTGGTAATGGGTTGTCCGTTCGGGAAATTAATATACATCAGATTTAAAGCAATAGCATAGTCTTTAAAATTTGTGTTTACAAGCATTTCCAAAACAGCCAGCGAAATAAACTGAGAGGTGTACAATACCGGAATACCTTTTGAGTTCCACCGTGAGCCATTTATTTTTGCCCCGGTACCGCTGATGTCATCGCTGAAGGCAGCATTGCTTATGCGGTGAACTATCATGCAAAAATACCATGTTGAATTCGTGCTAATTGAGTTAATACTTTTTGAATACCTTCATAAGTAGTGAGTGAATTCAGAGACAAATTCCCTTCGAGCATGTAGGGTTCACGTTTTATCCAATTATAAAAATTTTCTACCTTACCAAAAGTAATTTTGCCCTCTTTTAAAACCTTATCTATTTGTACTGCACGCTCAGCATTGATTGGGGCAAAACTGCCATTGTTTTTTGCATAACGTTGCAAAGTGCGTTCGCTTACGTGAAGTATGGCAGCCCATTCGGCCTGTGTAAAAGGGCTTTTATCAGCAATTTTTTTAAATTCGTTGTATGTAAAATCTGTTACCTGAGGTAATGCCTTTACACTGCGATATACAGGCATTGGCTCTTCTACTTTTGAGGTAGCTTCAATTGGCCTGTAAGCACTATTTTTTTCTTTTCTTTTCATGATGCTGACATTTGTCATACAAATATACGACACTTGTCACTGTTTTGCAAATTTTTTAAAATCCTTTTTTACCAATAGCTTTACGCCCAAATTAAAATTTAATGCGGACTTATAGCCAGTTTAAAGCGTTTTTAGCTATTCTTAAAGCAAGTTTTCGCTCAATTTTAAGCAACCCGAGTGCGCTGGCATTTAGTTTTTTATTTCCTGTTATTTTTATTTTTATTTTCGGATCATTTGGTGGCGGTAGCGGAACTGTGTATCGTATTGCGATTTCAGACAATGCAGATACAACCAATGAAATCTTTGACAGTATTAAGATTAATCCCCTTATTAAAGTTAGTTATTTTAAAAACCTGGATGGATCAACCGATTTAAAAACCAGGCAGAAAGCCCTGGAAAGAGGTAATATTGCTGCAATAGTTAACATAAAGAAAAACAGCGATTCTGCAGGCAGCAATCGTTATATAATACTTGATACTTTGACAAATGCCAGTGGAAATGCAGTGCAGGCATTACAGCAGATATTTTCTAACATAGCAAACGCAGTTTTACATAAGGGTGAAGTGCAGCAGGCAAATGCAGCAGTGCATCCATATGTGTATGCCATCCGAAAGTATCGCAATATAGATTTTGTGTTGCCCGGTATGCTTGGATTTTCTATATTATTTTCAACCCTGTTTGGTATATCCTTTATCTTTTTTCAATTCCGCCAGCAACTTATCCTCAAACGGTTTTATGCAACACCTGTAAGTAAAATAAATATTTTATTGGGCATTGGAATAAGCCGGTTGGTTTTTCAACTCGTTAACGTTGTTATGTTGATTGCATTAGGTTACTTTTTTATGGATTTTACACTGGTACATGGTTTGGCTACATTTCTGGAAATGACCCTGCTTACCATATTTATGCTGCTGCTGCTGCTGGGTGTAGGGTTGATTTTCAGCAGTATTGTAAAGTCCGATACTTCTATCCCTTTATTTATAAACCTCTTTGCATTTCCACAAATGTTATTGGCAGGTACTTTCTTTTCAATAGACGTATTTCCCAAATGGCTGCAAACAATTTGCCGGTATGGATTGCCTTTAACACAGTATAACGATGCCATGCGTAAAATATCTTTTACCGGGCTTCACCTGTGGGATTGTGGAAAAGAACTGGGAATATTAGCCATCTGGATGATCATCATCTACATAATAACCATCAAGGTTTTTAAATGGGAATAAAACATAATTATGCGTTTATTTAAAGGGTTTTTTATTGTGCTGACAGGCTTGTTCATTTTTATAACAATCCTTTCATTATTTATTCCTTCAAAATTGATGGTTAGCAGGGCGGTAGTAATAAATGCCAATACAGGCAAGGTTTTTAGCGAAATAAATAATCTGCAAAACTGGAAACACTGGCAACCGGTTTTTATGAACGATGCTGCACAAATAGATTTTAGAACTGATGCAAATGGCATGAGTAATTATTGCGAATGGGATTCAAAAGGGAAGAAGAATATTGTAGAAATAACAAAAAAAAACAGTAATTCAATTGCTGCTTTATTAAAAAGATCGGGGGAGAATGATGTGCAGAATACGATCAGCATTTTACCGTTAGCCGATAGCAACCAGGTTCAGGCAGAGTGGAATGTACTTATAAAACTGAAATGGTATCCCTGGGAAAAATTTTATGGTATTTTTATTGAAAAAATAAGCGGCCAGGGATATGAAGACGCTTTGAATAGTTTGAAAAATTATGTAGAAAATCATTAGTCCGGGAAACTGATTTTACCCATAGATATAGCTGGCATTCCTTTAACTCCTTTTTGTAAGTAATCACCATTGCCACAAATAGTTTCATTGGCCAGCACTGCAAATAAAACAGCTTCTTTGGCATCGGGGTTAATGTTTAATTCATCAGTAGTTGAAAAATGAAAGTTGGGTAATGCTTCTTTCAAATGCTTTATCAATAAAGGATTATGCATGCCGCCGCCACTTGTAAATATTTTGTACGGTTTATTTTTATCCGTTGTTTTCAACAATGCCTGAACAATTGTATCGGCCGAAAATTTATTTAAGGTTGCCATTGCATCTTCTATGCCTATATCGGTTGTTGAAGATTTTTGCTTCGTCTTTTGTAAATATTCAAGGTTAAATAATTCGGGACCGGTTGTTTTTGGGAAAGGGTGTTTAAAAAAATCATTTTCTTTTAAAACTTCAAGTAAAGCAGTGTTTATTTTTCCTTTTAGTGCAATCGTAGCGTCATTATCAAAATATTTTTCTTTAAAATTATCTTGCACCAATGCATCCATCATAGTGTTACCGGGGCCGGTATCAGTACTAAAAATAGCCGCACTATTCATACTGCCTGGTAAAAAAGTAAAGTTGGCAATGCCTCCAATATTTAATAATATCCTGTCTTCGCCAGGTTTGCCAAAAATTAAATAATCCCCATAAACCGCCAGGGGCGCACCTTCGCCGCCTGCTGCAATATGCTTTTGCCTGAAATCGCTGATGGTAATAATACCTGTTGCAACGGCTATATGATCTCCATCTCCAATTTGTAAAGTGGCGTTGCCAAATTTATCCTGTTGATGTAAGCTTTGGGGGGCATGATAAATGGTTTGTCCGTGGCTGGCAATAAGATCAACTTCCTCATTTTTAATATTCCACTTTTTTAAACAGGTATTGATTATTTCAGCATGTTGCAGCGCAATCCAGGGATTTAATAAACATAATTTTTCCAGGTCAACATTTTTTTTGCTGAAAACAGATTTTATTTCATTTTTAAAATCTTCATCAAAAGGAATTGTTTCAAAATGTTCTAATTCAATTTTTGTTTGCAACCCAGAGTCTGTAAAATTGCACAGGGCTACATCCAGCCCGTCTAAAGAAGTGCCACTCATTAAGCCAATAATTTTTCTAACCGGTTTGTTGGCTATAGCATATATTTTTTCCAAATTGCTGTTCATAATAGTAAATATAGCAGTTGTAAGCTAATTAGCTTTTGAGTTGTGCTTGCTGACTTAAGATGCAATTATTTGCAATATTAATAAAAAATTATTGCGTTTATTTGCAGGATTTGAATTTTTCTTTATCTTACAGCTTTATAGTTTGCCAAAACTGCTATGCTTAAGAAAGAACGCCAAAATTTTATTCTTCATCAGATAAAGATTCATAACCGTGTCTTATCATCCGATCTCAGTCAGAGCATCAATGTTTCCGAAGATACCATCCGCAGAGATTTACAAGAACTTGATGGAAGTAAGAAAATAATAAAAGTACATGGTGGTGCTTTATCAAAATCATTTCACAATGCCAATAATGCAAAACATGTTTACTCCATCGAAAATAAAAAACTTATTGCACAAAAGGCAGTAACGTTAATTGAAGATGGGATGTTTGTACTTACTAGTGGTGGTACCACCATTATTGAATTAGCTAAAGCATTACCTGAAAACCTGCATGCTACATTTATTACCGGAAGTTTACCGGCGGCATTAGAATATATGCATCACCCAAATATTGATGTAATTGTCATCGGCGATAAACTTTCTAAAACTTCTCAAATTACGGTGGGTGGCGAAGCCATAGCAAAAGTAAAACAGATAAAAGCTGATATATGTTTTTTGGGTATTAACGCCATTGATATTGAAAACGGTTTAACCGATAACGATTGGGAAGTGGTGCAATTAAAAAAGGCCATGATAGAATCCTCGGTAAAAGTAATTGCACTGTCTATTTCCGAAAAAATTAATACGCATCATCGTATTCAGATATGTGCATTATCATCCATTGATATGTTGATAACCGAACTGTCCGAAGAATCGGATGTTTTAAAGTGCTATAAAAAAAACGGCCTTACTATTTTATAATTTTTTTTAACAATTATTCAATCATAAAAACTGCAACATGCAAAATTACATTTCACAAACAATCAGCAGGCAGAAATGGGTTTTCCCTTTTCTGCTGTTAACGCTGTTTACTTTTGCCACTCAGGCACAGGTAAAAATAAGCGGTAAGGTTACCGATGAAAAAGGCAATGGCATTGCCGGAGCTTCGGTAACGGTAAAAAATGAAAATATGGGTACGCCAACAAATGCAGACGGATCTTATACGCTGCAATCAAATTTAAAAGCTGGTAAAAGAACAATCATATTCAGCGGCGTTGGATATAAAAATGTTGAACAAACCATTACCATTGCAGCCAGCGGCGATTATACCGCAAATGCTCAAATGTTACCCGATCCGTTGGGATTGGATGAGGTTGTAGTTACCGGCACAGCAGCCGGTACTACCAAACGGCAATTGGGAAGTTATATCAGTACTATAAAAGGTGATCAGCTTACAAAAAGCCCTACCAGCAATGTTTTAGCAGCACTACAGGGCAAATCAATGGGTGCACAAATTACACAAAACAACGGCGATCCGGCAGGTGGTATTACGGTAAGATTAAGAGGCATCAGCTCTGTAAACAGTAGCAGCGAACCTTTGTATATTATTGATGGTGTAATTGTAAATAACGCCACCAACCGGGTAACAAACACCAGTGGTAATTATGATGGAAATAATTTTGTAGGCACCATTGGCCAAAACCGTTTGGCCGATATTAACCCTGCAGATATAGAAAGAATTGAAGTGTTGAATGGTGCCGCGGCAGCAGCTATTTACGGGTCAAGGGCAAATGCAGGTGTGGTACAGATATTTACAAAGCGGGGAAGTTCGGGAGCTCCCGTAATCAGTTTCAGTTCAAGCGTAATGATAAGTAAATTAAGAAAAAGTGTAGAAGTAAACCAATCGCCTACAAAATTTGGAGGGCCTACTGATGGTGTTGGTGCACAAACCCAGGATATTTTAACACCAGCCTTAGTAAATAAAACCAATGTAACCCGTTACGATTATAACGATTATATTTTTAGAACCGGTATTGGCACCGATAATAATGTATCTATTGCCGGTGGAAAAGATCAAACAAAATATTATGCCTCTGGTTCGTATTATAAAAACGAAGGTATTATTAAGAACACCGATTTCAGGCGTTACAGCTTCAGAATAAATCTTGACCAGGCTTTGGGTAATAAAGTAAACTTCAATATCGGCTTAAATTATATTAACAGTTTAAGTAACGAGAAGCCCGATGGCAATTCATTTTTTTCTCCAATGAACTCAATAAACATCATCGGTAATTTTCATGATATTGAAACAAGAGACCTGGGTGGTAACATTAAAGCCATTGGCGAAAGGGGAAGAGTTAATCCCGTATCGGTCATTGAAGATATAAAGCAGCAGCAGGAAACCAACCGCATTATTGCCGGCATGGGATTAAAAATAAGGCCGTTCAAAGGCCTATCAGTTGATTACACATTGGGCATAGATCAATATGCACAACGGGGACAAACCGTTATACCTCCCTTTGCCTACAATGTAAGTGATGGTTTTTTTGGCGGCGGAGCAACTTTAGATGCAACCCGTAATGGATATGCAAGCTCGGCGGCTAATAACTTTTTTCAGATAAATAATGAGTTGAATGCTACCTACCAGTTTGATATAACTAAAGATATCGGCTCTACAACACAGGCTGGGTACTCGGTACAATACGAAAAAAATAATTACGCATTGGTGCAGGGCCGGGGATTGGCACCATTTATTACAACCGCCAATGCTGCAACAACAGCATTGCCAAGTGCCGATGAAAGAAGTGAGATCTCCGTTTCAGGATATTATGTACAACAAAATTTCAAGTACAAAAATTTCTTCTTTTTATCGGGTGCCGTAAGGGTTGATGGTTCATCGGTTTACGATAAAAGTCAGCGTAACCAGGTATATACAAAAGCCAGTGCCAGTTATATAGTTAGTGAGCAGGAATTCTGGCAAAAAATGGGACTGAGCAGAATCTGGAATTTTGCAAAGCTGCGGGTTGCTTATGGGCAAAGCGGGAACCTAACAGGCATTGGTGCTTACTCGAGATTTAATTCTTACAGCGGTAATTCATTTGTAAGCAGGGCTGCTTTAACTTCAAGCACGGTACTAGCAAACGAATTTGTAAAGCCCGAAAGACAAACCGAAATTGAATTTGGTGTGGAGCTCGGATTTTTACAAGGAAGAATAAATGTACAAACCAATATTTATAAAAAAGATGTAAAAGATTTATTGCTGAACAGGTTTGTTGCACCAACAACCGGTTACAGCAGTTACCTGAATAATTTTGGCAGCTTACAAAACAATGGTTTTGAACTGATGCTTACGGGCAAGCCCATTCAAAATAAAAATATGAACTGGACAATTACCGGTATTTACAATCATAACAGAAATAAGGCTAAAAATATTACACAGGCTTTAACGCTGTTGAGCACCAACCAGGGCGCACCCGTAGCAATAATTGAAGGCCAACCCATTGGCGTATTTTACGGTGCATTCTTTGCATTGGATGCTAGCGGTAATCTGGTAAAGAACGCTGCTGGTTTTCCGGTAGGCGAAAGAGGTACGCAGTCGCCAAGCAGACCCTTAGACTATGTAGTTTTAAGAGATGCCAATGGACTACCAATAACCACCAATCCATTGGTACGTAAAGTTATTGGAGATCCTAACCCAGATTATACGGCTTCGCTGGTAAGTGAATTTACTTACAAAAGAGCAAGCTTAAGGTTTCAGTTTGATGCAGTGCAGGGTGTGGATGTTTTTAATGCAGATTGGAGAACCAGGCAGGGCGTTGGTAATGGAAAAGAAGCAGAGAAAGAGCAGACCGGTGTTTATCCACGTGGTTACATAAGCAGTTTTTATGCAACTGTTGAGCAGTGGCGTATTGATGATGGATCGTTTGTTAAATTAAGAGAATTATCATTGAGCTATTCGTTCGGTAAATTAAAATGGTTTAAAGATATTACCGCTTCTGTTGCCGGCAGAAACCTGATAAGCTGGGATAAATACAAAGGATACGATCCGGAAGTTAACTCAGGCGGACAAAGCACTATTCTTCGTGGGATAGATTTTGGCTCTGTTCCCATTCCCAAAACATTCAGTGTGGGTGTTTCTGCTAAATTTTAATAACGATTAAAAAAATAATTATGAAAAAGTATAAAATAAATATCGCTGCAATTGCGCTGTTGTTTATTGCAACAATATTACAAACAGGTTGTAAAAAAGATTACACAGATCCATCAAAAGCCCAGCCAGTTGATGCTTTAACTACACAACGTGGTTTAACAGCCGTGGCTACAGGTTTACAAAGAGTTTACACTTTGGGCAGAGGAAGTACACTTTACAATAAAATAACCATAAATGGTTTAACAACTAACGAACTGATTGTGGTTAATACCGGTAATACTGCCGAAGTACAATTGGCTGCAGGTGGTAATACCGTTGATGGTAACAATACCATGCTAATACAATATTGGTCAACCTGCAACAAAACTATTTTTGATGCAGATAATATTTTGCTGAATGCACCAAACCTTACCGATAAAAACTATGCAAGCGGTTTGATTGCTTATGCCAGTATATTTAAGGCATTATCAATTGCTGATATGGCCCAGTTTTGGGAAAAAATACCCGCAGACATTGGAACGAACGTTACGTTTATTGACAGGATTGATGGATTTAAAAAAGCTATTACAATTATTGATGGGGCATTAACTGCCATTGCTGCAAACCCAATTAGTAATGATTTTTTGCTGAACATTCCACAAAATCCACCTCCCCCAGCCCCACCAACGCCAAATCCTGGTGTTAACATTGTAAATACTCTAAATGCCCTAAAGGCAAGGTATTCTTTGTATGCAGGCCTTTACCCACAGGCACTTACAGCAGCCAATCTTGTTGACATTACGAAAAAATCAACATTTAATTTTGATGCTGCTGCTTTAAACCCTGTTTTTGAAACCGCCACTGCAACCAATAACGTGGTGCAACCAACGGGCGCCAGCCTGGGTTTAATACCAGCTTTTGTACCTGCTGCCTCAGATGGCAGGGTTCCTTTTTATACAACGGGGTCGCCATTATTCCGTTTAAATAATTTTTATAATGCTGCCGCAACCCCCATACCGGTTTATCTGCCCGGCGAAATCACTTTAATAAAAGCTGAATGTTATGCACGTGCTAATGACAGCACTACCAGCAAAACATTTTTAAATGCCGTAATTACCAAAACCGCAGCAGCAGATGCTTTTGGCGTGGGTGCAAACCAACCTGCCATGAATTCGTTTGGGTCTTACGTTGCTTTGTTAGATGAAATTTACAGGCAACGTTGTATAGAAATGTTTTTAAGCGGCAATAAATTAGAAGATATGCGCCGCTTTGGCCGGCCCAATGCCGAACGCAAGCGTAACTTAAT
>JBKJLT010000392.1:0-9388 GCA_046596765.1 Ferruginibacter sp.
TGACAATCTCAGCTATCAAAATGGTGTCAGGGTGAGCCTGTCGAACCCGGTTTGCTGTGATAAACCCGCCTTCGACATCCGCCCACTGGGGGAGACAGGATTTTTTTACTCAAACAACTCAGCCTGTGGATTGATAGGTGTTTTTGGCACCCACTCCATTTCGATGGATTTATTAAAATCAGCGAGCTTATTACCTAAAGCTTTCCATCCCATCACCTCTACTACTTTGCTGATGGTAACTTTTGCCTTGCGTACCTGTGCTCCTCTGCCGCTTTGCATGGCAAGTATCGGTTCATCTTCAGTTGTAACAGCCTCCAGGTAATTGCCATCTCCTTCTTTAATAAAGAAAAACTTATTGTGCAGGGTTGATGTTTCAATTTTAAAACGCTTTACACTGTACTGCACTTTTTCTTTATCAAAATAAACGGCTGTTATAATTTTCTCTGCATCAAATTTTTCTATCAGCAATACTTTTTCAGTATCAAAACGCTGGGTAAGTTCCTGGTCGGTAATTTCATAATTGCCATCATTGAAAATAACCAATAGCCTGTCTTCCGCTTCAAACTTGCCCAGGTACTCTCCTTTTTCATCCGTATTCAAACGGCCAAACTTATTATCGAACCAAAGTTTTTTTGCATCCAGGGTTGAGTTTCCGGCTTCCTTAAATTTAACCGACTTTATCGGGTATTTAGTAACCTGGTTGCCAATGCTGCTTCTTCCTTTTATATCCTGTTCTTCAAAATAAAAATCAAATTCTTTTTTATGAGCACTGCAATTGGGACTCAAAATTATTTTTACCACTTCGGCCTCGCCATTGTCATTGGCTGTAAAATAATGCACCCGGCTTTTTTCCGAGCCTTTGGTTAAATCATACTCTTTGTCACGGGTAATTCCTGTTACATTAAATCTTTTTGAAAAACTCACACCTGTTTTACCATCTACGTAAATCATGTTGTAGGTGGTTCTTTCATCATTCTTCATAAATACAGCAACATGCAAAATATCTTTTCCTATAAATACTTTATCAGAAACCTTAACCACTTTCATGATGCCAGCTTTTGTAAAAGCAATGATATCATCCAGGTCAGATACTTCAGCAACAAATTCATCTTTCTTTAAGCCGGTTCCAATAAAGCCATCGGCAAAATTTACGTAGATTTTGATATTTGCAATGGCAACTGATTTTGCCTGAATAACATCAAACTGTTTAATTTCAGTTTTACGTTCCCTGCTCTTGCCATATTTCTTCAACAGGTTTTCATAATAGGCAACGGCATAATCAGTAAGATTATCCAGATCGAATTTTACCTGTTTGATATCATCCTCCAAACCTTTTATTTGTTCAATCAAGTCATCAATGTCAAGTTTATAAATTCTACGTACTGGCTTTTCTGTAAGCTTGATGATGTCTTCACGGGTAATATCTCTTTTGAGTAATTTTTTGAACGGCGTAAAGGCTTTGTCAATGGCTTCCAGTACTTTTTCCCAGGTTTCATGTTTCTTCTCCAGCTCTTTATAAATCTTTTCTTCAAAGAAAATTTTCTCTAAAGAAGTGAAGTGCCATTTTTCGTACAGCTCGGCCAGTTTAATTTCAAGTTCACGCTTTAGCAAGTCCTTAGTATTGTCTGTAGCGGTTTTCAGCAGCTCACTCACTTTTAAAAACTGTGGTTTGTCTTTTACAATAACGCAGGTATTGGGAGAAATGCTCACCTCACAATCTGTAAATGCATACAATGCATCAATGGTAATATCGGGCGAAATGCCAGGTGCAAGTTCTACAATGATCTCTACTTCGGCAGCCGTATGATCGGTAACTTTTTTTACTTTTATTTTGCCTTGGTCATTTGCCTTTACAATGCTCTCCATGAGTTGAGTAGTGGTAACGCCAAACGGTACATTTCTAATGACTAATGTTTTTTTATCAACTTCTTCTATCACCGCTCTTACTCTTACTTTACCTCCACGAACGCCTTCATTGTAATTGCTGGCATCCATTGTGCCGCCTGTTTGAAAATCGGGCAGTATTTCAAATTTTTTTCCACGTAAATATTTTATGGAAGCATCTATCAGTTCGCAAAAATTATGAGGAAGAATTTTTGTAGCCAAACCCACAGCAATACCTTCGGCTCCCTGCGCCAGCAACAATGGAAATTTCATGGGTAATGTTACCGGTTCATTTTTTCTTCCATCGTAACTCAATGCCCAATCGGTTGTTTTTGCATTGAATGCAACTTCAAGTGCAAACTTGCTTAATCTAGCTTCAATGTATCTTGATGCGGCTGCTTCATCGCCTGTGCGTACATCGCCCCAGTTACCCTGTGTTTCAATCAACAGGTCTTTTTGTCCCAGGTTTACCAACGCATCACCAATGCTTGCATCGCCATGCGGATGGTATTGCATACTTTGCCCGATGATATTGGCAACCTTGTTAAAACGGCCATCATCCATTTCCTTCATCGCATGCAATATCCTGCGCTGTACAGGCTTTAACCCATCTTCAATAGCAGGTACAGCCCTTTCCAGTATTACATAACTGGCATAATCTAAAAACCAGGTTTTATACTGGCCACCAATGCCGTTATCGGTGTGTTCATATTCTTCTTTTGGTTTTTTGCTGTTTGCCATCTTCTTAGCCCCATCGGGGCGAAATGTTAGTAGATAATTCAATTTTCCAATTCCATTCAGCCCCATCGGGGCGAAATGTTAGTAGCCAATCGGGGCGACATGTTAATTCAAACATCAATCATAAAATTCGAACAAATATTTTTCGTCGTATTCTATTTCAAATTTTTGTAAAAAATCTATGTATTCTGCTTTAAATGTTCTCTTTTTATGGTGCTGTGGTTGATTCAAAATATAATCAACCACATTTTTTGATTGTGATTTTGAATAAGAAAACGCACCAAATCCTGTTTGCCAGGAAAAATTTTTTACAAACTCCTTTTCTTCAATAAATGATGAGGAATTAGATTTTATATCTCTGACTAAATCAGAAATTGCAATATCCGGTTTCATGCTAACCAGGATATGTGTATGATCGGGCATACAATAAATGGCATATAGTTTTTGCTTTTTTTGTGCAATTATTCCCGAAATATATTTTTGCAATTCTTCTCTGAAATTTTCTTTAATAAATGCCTGTCTGCCTTTTACGGCAAATACAATTTGAATGTATAATTGAGAATAGGTGTTTGGCATAATGGTAAAATTTATTTTAAGACCCCATTTTAACATATCGCCCCGATGGGGCTTTTATCCGTATTGTATTTTCTTTTTTTTGCTACTGACATATCGCCTCTACGAGGCTTTTTGCTTCACTTCAAACTCCTTCATCTTTCCAACCATCCCCTGCACATCAAACATCTCTTGCGCAATCATCAGCTTCAACCGCCATAACAAATACATATCGCCGGTTGTATTTTTTACTTTGGTAAGATGTGTATGAATAATTTTGGATGCTTTCTGCCAGTCGCCGGTTACCAATTTTTTTAAATCGTCATCATAAAAATCATAATCTTCCTGCACCAATTTTTTTCCACCCTCCAGCAAACGAACGCCTTTGTTTTCATCGCAGAGTTTTGTCCATTCATCGGGGTCAACTTCAAATTCGCCGGGGCTTATTTCTCTTGCCAGCTTTTTTGCTTTTACAAATTCCCGTGCTGGTATCTCAAATAAATTTACCGGATAAAACAGGTTTCCCTTTTCATTTAAAAAAGGAAGATTGTTGAGGTACAGAATAAATATCCTGCCCTGGTAATCCTTTAACTGGCTCATCAGCCAGTAATATCCACTTACATCGTGTTTGTTTTGTGCAGCCCAAATCCAGATAAATTCTTCAGCATTATTATCCAGCCTTTCCTTTAAATTGGCTACTGTTTTAGCATCATCAACTTCGCCACTGCTAATATGTCCATCATAATCGCCACCGGCTAAAACATCAGCCCACCATTGATTCCGGGCTGCTATACCTTCTTGGGTATAAATATCAGTTAAAGGGCCAACTGCAAAATCATCCTTTATCTGAATAATATCGCCTTGCAATGTTTCATCCAGTACAAAACTTTTTTCTAACGCAGCGATATCTGCTTCCTGAAATACAATATGAATCATTTTTAATTTTTAATTTTGAATTACTTCGTCTGCTAAATCCAATTCTACCTTCAAATTATCTATAATAAAATCCTGCCTGCTCGGCGTATTCTTTCCCATATAATATTCCAGCAACTGCTGTATATGGGTTTCGGGCAAAAGCATTACCGGTTGCAGTTTCATGTCTTCGCTTATAAAACGTGCAAACTCATGCGGACTTATTTCACCCAATCCCTTAAAGCGGGTTGTTTCGGGTTTATTGCCTAGTTTTCTGGTTGCTTCCTGCTTTTCTGTTTCGTTATAACAGTAAATGGTTTCCTGTTTATTTCTTACTCGAAACAAAGGAGTTTCTAAAATATAAACATGACCATTCTTCACCAGGTCGGGGAAAAATTGCAGGAAGAAGGTCATAAGCAATAAACGGATGTGCAAACCATCCACATCAGCATCGGTGGCAAACACAATATTGTTGTAACGAAGTCCTTCATAACCTTCCTCAATATTTAGTGCATGTTGCAACAGGTTGAACTCTTCATTTTCGTAAACCACTTTCTTGGTTAAACCATAACAGTTCAGAGGTTTACCGCGTAGGCTGAACACAGCCTGAGTTTCCACATTACGGGCCTTGGTAATACTTCCGCTGGCACTATCACCCTCTGTAATAAAAATGGTACTCTCCTTTTGTTTCTCGGCAATTTTATCTTTGTCCTTACCGCTTGCTTCATCATTGTAATGAAACTTACAATCCCTTAATTTTTTATTGTGCAGGTTTGCTTTCTTGGCTCTTTCGTTGGCGAGCTTTTTAATACCTGCCATGTCTTTGCGTTCCCGCTCGTTCTGCTCAATACGTTTTTTTAATGCTTCAGCCGTTTCGGGATTTTTATGCAGAAAATTATTCAGTTCCTTTCCCAAAAAATCGCCGATAAAATTCCGCATACTTGGGCCACCTTCAGATACGGTTTGTGAGCCTAGCTTTGTTTTTGTCTGACTTTCAAAAATAGGCTCCTGCACCCGTACACTTAGCGCAGCACAAACACTTCCACGTATATCAGTAGCATCGTAATCTTTTTTATAAAACTCACGGATTGTTTTTATTAATGCTTCCCGGAAAGCAGCCAGGTGAGTACCACCCTGTGTAGTAAACTGCCCGTTCACAAAACTGTAATATTCTTCGCCATAATCATTTTCATGGGTCAGCGCAATTTCAATATCTTCTCCTTTTAAATGTATGATGGGATAACGGATCTCATCTTCATTGGTCTTGCGTTGCAACAGATCAAGCAAACCATTTTTGCTTACATACCTTTTGTTATTCAGGTTCATCACCAAACCTGCATTAAGGTAACAGTAATTCCAGAACTGGTTATCAAGGTATTCCTGTACAAAATGAAAGTTCTTAAATATTTTATCATCGGGCACAAAAGTTACCAGCGTACCATTCTCTTCGGTGGTTTTAGTTTCCTTATGTTCCTGTGTTAATTCACCTCTTTCAAATTCGGCTGTCTTTTCTTTTCCATCACGAAAAGCGGTTACTTTAAAATAATTGCTCAGGGCATTTACAGCCTTGGTTCCCACACCATTAAGGCCCACACTTTTTTGAAAAGCCTTGCTATCGTACTTGGCACCGGTATTTATTTTACTCACTACATCCACCACTTTGCCCAGCGGAATACCACGGCCATAATCACGAATGGTAATTGTTTTGTCTTTGATGTTTACATCTACATGCTTGCCATAGCCCATGGTATGTTCATCAATACAATTGTCAATCACTTCCTTCATTAAAACATAAATACCGTCATCAGGACTGCTCCCATCACCCAGTTTGCCAATGTACATACCGGGTCTTAGCCTTATATGCTCCTTCCAATCGAGGCTGCGGATGGATTCCTCATTATAATCATTCTTTTCTATCATTTCGGTTAATCAGTTAATTGCCCGCCCGGCTGAATGCCGTTCGGACGGGGTTAATCCGTTAATTGCATGCCCGGCTTAATACCGTTCGTAGGTGGTTAATCCGTTTAACCGGATTAACGCCCGCCTGACCGGGTAATTCGGGCAGGGATATATGGATTAACCTTTTTCAGTGGTGCGAATATAACTGAATGGAAGGATTTTAAGCAGGGGCGAATTATCCACAATCAATATAGAAATGTGAGAAAAAATAAATTCTATAGCTTTAGGCAAAATCTTACAAAAAATGAATCTTGACCTTACAAACAAAACCGCCCTTGTATGCGGCAGCACACAGGGACTTGGATATGCCAGTGCTGTTGAACTTGCTTTATTGGGCTGCCATGTTGTATTAATGGCCCGTAATGAAGATAAATTAAAAGGGACGGTTAAAAATTTGGATATTTCCAAAGGGCAGCAGCACCAATACCTTGTTGCCGATTTTGCAGATGTGAATGCCGTTAAAGCAGCCATCACAGGTTTTATAAAAAATAATACGGTACATGTTCTGGTAAACAATACCGGCGGCCCAGCGGGTGGCACCGCATTAAATGCCGATGCAGTAGATTTTTTATCCGCCTTCAACAATCACCTGATAAACAACCACAACCTTACACAGGCAGTGGTGCCTGGTATGAAAAAAGCTGGTTTTGGGCGGGTAATCAATATTATTTCTACTTCGGTAAAAAGCCCCATAGCGGGTTTGGGCGTAAGTAATACCATCAGGGCAGCGGTTGCCAACTGGGCAAAAACACTGGCAGGAGAATTGGGGCCTTTTGGCATTACGGTAAATAATGTATTGCCGGGATTTACCAAAACGGTAAGGGCCGATTATGTAATTTCTTCAAAAGCAAAAGCTGCCAATATAAGCGAAGATGCTGTATTACAACAACTGGTGGCGGAAATTCCGGTGGGTAGAATGGGGCAACCTGAAGAATTTGGTGCTGTGGTAGCTTTTTTAGCCTCGCCTGCCGCAGCTTATATTAATGGTATTAATTTGCCCGTTGATGGTGGCAGGCTGGGTTGTTTATAATTTTTTAATAAATACGCAACCAATTCTTTACTTATCGGGTCTATTTATTGTAAGTTGCATATCGAATTTATTTTACCTTTAATTTTCAAATCAAAAAAACAAACAAATGAAATTGACAAAATTATTTATGGCAGTGGTTGTATCGGCCACCATGCTTTTTGTAAGCTGTAAGCCAAAAGATGCCGACATTAAAGCCAATGTTGAAAAAGCTTTAAAAGCCGATCCTATGATGAGTAACACTACCGTTGATGTAATGGACGGCGTAGTAACCATGAGCGGCGAGTGTAAAGATGACGCCTGCAAAGCCATGTGCGAAAAAACAGTAAAAGATGTAAAAGGTGTAAAATCGGTAGTAAACAATTGTATGGTTGCTGCTCCTGCACCACCACCACCAGCCTCTTTATCTACTACAATTGATGCGGCAAAAATGCAAAAGGTAAAAGATGGTTTAAAAGATATGCCGGGTGTAACTGTTGAATTTGTTGGTGATAAAGCTGTATTAAAAGGCTCAGTAACTGATAAACAAAGATTAACCATTATGCAGTTACTGGCTTCTGCACAAGTTATGGCTGATGCAACGGGTTTAACTGAAAAAAAATAAACAATTCACAATTAAAAACAAACAAAAATGGCATTACAAGATAAATATGCTGAGTTATTGCAAACCGCCACCACATTGGGTGTTGCTAACTTAGCCTCAGCAGAACAGGCAGGTGTGTTACATATTAGCGGTACCGCAAAAAGCACGGCAGATTATGATGCACTTTGGGCATTATATGGAAAGCTTGACCCCAATATGGCCAGCGGAGATTTAATGATGAATGTTGATGTTAAAGCCGACACCGGAGCCCAGTTAAAAGTTACAACCGACAGTAGTAACCTTAATATCAGAAGCACGCCAAGCACCGAAGGTGAAATAGTGGGAAAAGCTGCGCATGATGAAGTGGTTACCCTGGTTGAAAAAACCGATGACAGTTGGTGGAAAGTTAAAACTGCCAATGGTGAAGAAGGTTATGCATTTGCACAATACTTATCTCCGCTTTAAAACAAATACGTTTATTTTAAAAGCCACCCGATTCATTATCGTGGTGGCTTTTTTATTTGTAGTTTTAGTGAAAATTATTTTATATGAAGAAATACTTGATTTTTATAAGTTTGTTTTTTATTGCCGAAGCCAATGCACAGTTTTTTAAAAAAGATGCAGGCCTGGCGCATACATTTTCCATTGTAGCCCGTGATGCTGTAACCGGCGAAATGGCTGTGGGGGTGCAAAGCCACTGGTTTGGAGTGGGTACTGCCGTAAGTTGGGGCGAAGCTGGTGTGGGTGTGGTTGCCACACAATCTTTTGTAAATAAGAGTTTGGGTATAAAAGGAATTGAATTGATGAGAAAAGGAAAAACCGCACCCGAAGCTTTAACTGAATTACTCGCCGCCGATGAAGGCCGTGAAGTTAGGCAGGTGGCTATGATTGATGCCAACGGAAATGTAAATGCTTACACCGGTAAAAACTGTATTGACTATGCCGGTAATATTGTTGGCAAAAATTACTCGGTACAAAGCAATATGATGCTAACTGATAAAGTGAATGCTGCCATGGCAAAAGCCTTTGAAGGCAGCGAAGGAAAGCCGTTGGCAGAGCGGGTTTTGCTGGCCCTGAAAGCTGCACAGGCTGCCGGTGGCGATATACGTGGGAAACAATCTGCCGCTATTTTGGTGGTTGCCGGCAAAAGCACCGGCCAACCATGGAACGAACGCCTGATTGATTTACGGGTTGATGATAACAAAGCCCCGTTAGACGAATTGGACAGGTTGTTAAGAACATTCAGGGCTTACGAACACATGGACAAAGGTGACCTTGCCACTGAAAAAAACGACATGAAGCTGGCTATGGAAGAATATGGTGCTGCCATGAAAATGTTTCCGGATAATTTAGAAATGCAGTATTGGACAGCTATTACTTTGGCCAATAATAAAAAGGTAAAAGATGCATCGGTTATTCTACAAAAAATCTATAAAAAAGATGCAAACTGGCGGGAGTTGACTAAACGTTTACCAAAAGTGAATTTATTAAACGTTTCAGCAGCCGACTTACAACTTTTATTGAAGTAAATTTGCAAAAAAATACCCATGAGATTTTTAAGTACCATAATAAGCACCCTGTTGCTTTCAACCATTATCTTTTCCTGCACAGCACAAACAAAAACAGTTTTAACGGCTGATGAATTTGAAAAAGAAATTACTACCAAAGAAAACATTCAGATACTTGATGTAAGAACACCCAAAGAATTTTTTGGTGGCCATATTAAAAATGCA